>CAYHJZ010000029.1:0-10844 GCA_964357115.1 uncultured archaeon
TTTCCTACAAAAAATTCTCTGGAAAATCCAACAACTTCACCATTATTGACGCACCCGGACACCGTGACTTTGTCAAGAACATGATTACGGGAACCTCTCAAGCCGATGCCGCTGTGTTGGTTATCTCTGCCAAAGACGGTCCCCAGATGCAGACGAAAGAACACGCCTTCCTTTCCAACGTGATGGGAATCCGACAATTAACTATCGCCATCAACAAGATGGATGAAGTCGGCTACAAAGAAGACGCCTACAATAAAGTCAAAGAAGAAGCCACCAAACTCGTGAAGATGGCCGGATTCAAGGACGAACACTTCATGGTCGTCCCTGTGTCGGCCTGGATGGGAGACAACGTCGCCAAGAAATCCGAGCACATGCCCTGGTATAAAGGACCCACGTTGCTCGAACGATTGGACAGCTTGAAAGCCCCCTCTCTTCCGACCGACAAGCCTTTGCGCTTGCCGATTCAGGACGTCTACTCCATCAAAGGAGTGGGAACCGTTCCTGTTGGACGCGTCGAAACGGGAATTATCAAACCCAACGACAAAATCATCGTGATGCCTTCCAAGGCTACGGGTGATGTCAAATCACTAGAAGCCCACCACGAACAACTACCCCAAGCTCTTCCGGGAGACAACATTGGGTTCAACGTTCGCGGATTGGAACGCAAAGACATTAACCGCGGAGACGTGATTGGTCACCCGCAAAACCCGCCGATGGTGGCGAAAGACTTCATGGCGCAAATCGTCGTGTTGAACCACCCGACGGCCATCCCGGTGGGATACACGCCGGTCTTCCACATGCACACGTCTCAGATGTCGTGCACCCTGGCGGAAATCCAAAAGAAATTGGATCCGAAGACCGGACAAGTTGCGGAAGAGAACCCGAAGTTCTTGAAATCCGGTGATGCGGCGATTGTGAAAATCATTCCGCAGAAACCGTTAGTCGTAGAAGAATTCAAGAAATTCCCTTCGCTCGGCCGATTCGCGGTGCGAGATATGGGACAAACCGTTGCTGCCGGAGTGGTCTTATCGGTCACTCCGCGCGAGTAACGCGAAAATAGGTAATGTTTTGGGAGAATGATGACGCATGCAAAAAGCTCGAATTAAACTCACTTCGCCGTCCACGGAAACGCTTTCGGACATTTGTAACCGAATCGTCGAAGTGGCGGACCGAACCGGTGTCAAACACACCGGCGTCATTCCTTTGCCCACGCGAAAATTAGTCGTGCCCACGCGAAAAGGACCGTGTGGGGGCGGAACCGAAACGTACGAACGATGGCAGATGCGCATCCACAAACGAATGATTGACATTCAAGCGGATGAACGAACGCTCCGCCGCGTGATGCGCGTCGACGTTCCTGAAAACGTGCACATTGAAATTGAATTGAAAAACTAAATTTCTTTCAATTCTTTTTCTTATTTTTTTCTTTTTCTAACTATTCTATTTCTCCACACACATCTCCTATTTTACGTTAAACGCCGTAATTTGCTACTATTTTTTGCGCCCTTGTTATAAATTCCTTTTCTCAGTGATACTTGCTAACTGACGATAATTATTTCGTCATTATCTGGTTACATCTGGAGGTGTATTCAATTATGGAACAGAAAATTGGATCATGGGCATTCATCATCGGAGTGGTCATCGCCATCATTGTGGGTTGGCTTGGCACGGGTGTCTTCGGACCTGCCGCTGAATGGATTCCTTTAGTTATGGTTATTCTCGGAATCATCATCGGATTGCTTAACATTAGCGACAAAGAAATCACTGCGTTCTTGGTAGCCGTCATTGCACTGCTTGCCGCGAGCGGAGTTAACTGGGCCATCATCCCCATCATCGGAAGTCTATTTGGAGCCATTTTCTCCAACATTGCCACCCTCATGGCCCCTGCTGCCATTATTGTGGGAATCAAGGCCGTGTGGAACTTGGCCTCGAATCACTAATTCGGCCTTTTGAAAAAAGCCCCGGGAAAATTTTTTCCTCGGGAAAGGTCGGAGAAAGTCATTACGTAAAATAAAATTTCGTTCCAAAAAAAGGAGGCTCAAATAAGCCTCCTTTTTCTCTTTTCTCCTCATTTTCGGGTTTTTGCCACGGGTTTATAATTTACACGTTGCACTACTATGTTAGAAATAGAATACTTTTTTCGTTGGGAGGAAAAAAATATGGAGAGAAAAATCACAATCATTACGATGCTGCTCTTGCTAGTCTCGTTTATCCCTCTTGGTTTTGCGGAAGAATCGCGCGACGACACTGCGTTGCCTCGCGGTCAAACGCTGCAAGAGAATGATAGTACGCAGGCGCTCGACTCATCCTCCATTTCAGCCAGCTCAACGGAAGGATCAAACGATTCGTCTAAACGCCGAAGTGCGGCTGCTCGCCGTCTGAAAGCGGCAACAGAAACGGTGAATGATCACTCGGCCTCCAGCCAAGTGGACACAGGACACTTCACTGACTTGACTACGGCCCCTGAATTTGCCGGAATCCAAGAAGTGAATGCGCCCGCGATTGAAAAAGTCGTGACGCGAAGAGACCAGAGAATTTGTACGGTCTCCCTGAACCTTCAAACGCAAACGGTGACCAATCCTTGTGTCACACCCGACACGGATACGCCCGTAGACGATTCGGACGATAATTCCGGAACCTCAACTCTCTCCAGCACGCAAGAAGAGAACGCCGAACCTTCGGTGATCTTGTTCAGTGCGAACCCGCTGTGGAACCCGTTGAATGGGCCTCGTAATTCATCCAACCCCGCGACGCAAGGAAATACGCCCGCAACCGAATTGACGTCAGAGACCACCAACCCTTCGACTGACAACTCGGCCGGAGAAGCTGTTTTAGAATCGGACGACCGCGCCCCCACCACGATCGCGAATGACAACCCGATTACAGGACTGTTTACAGGCGCCAACGCACCGCTAATTGGTATTGGATTATTGGCTATTGTGGGGATCGCTCTCTACGCTCGTTCACAACGCGCGTAAAGGCATCCACTTCCCTTCCCGCCAATGCGGGAGGGAACTTTTTTTTATTTTTTAATCGCTCATTTTCACTCGTCTCCGGACGCGGTTTTTTATTCTCTCACCCAGTGAAGGAAGCATGGTCGTCCAAGAAGAAGTCGATGAAATCAATGCGTACTTGAAAGCCCGAAGGGACAAGCAAGCGCTGGGGGAATTACCTCGAGATGATTTACGTCCCGGCTTCGTGAAAAAAATGCAAGGCGCATTTTTTGGAAAACCCGCGCCGATCAAAGTGCCCTTGCAGAGTACGCATACGACTGCGGTGAGTTCTCAATCTAAAGATGCCGTGCGACACGAACTCGATGAAATCATGCGCGAACATGCTCAAAAAAAGAAAGCAAACGAAAATTCTCCACTTCCCACGGCAACTCCGCCCTCGCTTCCCGCTGCACGCAACGTTTCGACGTCTGCGACTTCAACTGCCAAACCCTTGCCTGAAATTCCACGCTTTCCGGACGCGAATATTTGGCGCGCCAAATCGAGTGCACCGCCTGCAGTAGTGCACGCTACTCCTGTTGCTCCTGCGCGAACTCCGCCTGCCTCTGCACCTGCGCGAGCCACGCCTGCGTCGGTCCCGCCTGCAACCAATGTGCGTACCGCTCCTGCGCCTTCCTTTCCTGCTCGCTCCCCTGCGCCGTATTCCTCTCCTGCTCCCTTGCCTGCGTCTTCACGACCGACTGTCGCGAATGTTCCTATTCCCTCTCCCCCTTCTACATCTCCAAATAATTCTCCTGCCGTAAACACGACTCCTCCGCGCGCAATTCCTTCCGACGCGTATGCGTACGATGACATTGCTCCGGTGGAACTCAACAAACCCGTGAGTGAGAAAAAATTCCCTCCCATTGCGCGTGTAGAAACGCATTCCGCTTCTCTCCCTTCCACTGCATCGCTCCCACTTCCCTCTACCTCTGCTCCCGTTCCTCCTGTTACGCATAACACTCCTGCGATGGAAACCGCGCCGGCTGCTTCTCCTCTGGAAACGCGTGCGCAGTACATGCCTCCGTGGGTGGCGCGACAAACGCCTAAAGAAGAACCGACATTGCGCACTCCGCGATTGCCCTCATCTCCAATCGAACCCGTGCGTGCAACTCCAGCGTCCACATCGCACTCTAACTCAAACGACCTGCCGCGCGTCCCTCTCTCGTTGGCTTCTTCGGTACCGAAAGAACTTCGTGTGTCGGTGGAAGATCTTCCTCGAAAAATAGAAGCACCCAACGAAGAAAAAATTCTCTCGCCTCCAATCGTAACTTTGACGCCCCCGGTGCAAACCGTTCCCGTAGTTTCATCTCACGCACTCTCGCCTGAGCCCGTCGCGACATCCCCCTTTGCTACCGATGAGCCGTCGCGCGACTCTTCACATCCTTCCTCCTTCTTGGATGAGCATCCTGCCCGCACCATCTCACCGCGCTCCGCCGTAGGATCAGGGGAAATTCGCGTGGAAGAAATTCTTTCCCCTTCTACTGAATCGTCTCCGCGAGAAATCACGGAAAACGAAGCTCTTGAGACGTTGCCTTTTGCCGAGGTGCAGGAGCTCTCGACGGAAGACCACGCGTATTTGGATCGAAAAGAACGCGAACACACCCAACGAGAACAGCACGAAACGCCTCTTTCACCCGGGGCGCCTTCATTCAACCCTGCTGCCCCTTCGACAGAAAACGCGAACGAAGACCCTAAACAGGCCATTTTACGACGATTGAAGGAAATGATGGAAGAAGAACACGCCAAGAATTAACTCATTCACGGGCTAAAGTAAGTCCTTTTAAACTTTGGAGGGGTCTATTATATACATGACGTCTCCCCTCCGCGCCCTCAGTGCGCTCGCTCTCCTTCTCTTTTCATTCGGAATGCCTTCCTTTGTATACGCTGACTCGACGTGTAACGACATCGACATTTCCCCTTCAAGTGTATTCTTCCAAGAAGACGAAGACGGAGAATCCATTACGTTTACTCTGGAGAACGACGGCGACGACCGATTTGAAGTCGATGATGTGCGCGTGAAAGAAACCTCGCCCTTCTTCGATCTCTCTCTGATTGATTTTCCTGATGAAGTCGACGAAGACGACACCGAAAAAATTCGCTTGCGATATGACACGGTAGATGTGGAAGGCGAAGAAGAGGATACGTTTCAAATTGAAATCAAAGGAGAATTCGACGACGAAAATGAAACGTGCGGATTTAGCGATTTATCTTTTACCATTCACGTCACGATTGAAGATGGAGCCGATGTGTGTACACTCATCGACATCAGCGCCAGCGACGCGACCGTTGTGGAAGGAGAATCGGTCAACCACACGATCTCACTCAAAAATAATAGCGGACTCGCCTTCACTCTTTTAGGATTCAACGTGTTTGACGACTCCGGAAATTTTAGCGCAGCACTCGAAACCGCGTTCTCGGATAACGACTTCGACAAAAATATTTCCGCGAACCAAACACAAAACTACACCGTAGAAATTAACGCACAAAATGTTTCCGAAGACGAAACGGATGTCGTGTTCATTGAAGCCCGCGGAGAATTCTCGGATGGAACGGATTGTTCATTCAACACGATTGATGACGAATTCGACGTCACCGTCATTGACACGGGAATTGACTCGGCCGTGTGTGCGGACATTGCGATCGGAACCACGTTGCTAAACATTTCGGCGAACCAAACGGAAAGCACAACCATTAGCATCGCCAACACGTCGGCGCAAGATTATTTCATCGACGAAATCACCATCACCGATACGAATTATCAATTCCACACGGGCGTCATTGACGTCCCCGATGTAGTGCTCGAAGGCGAATCGGCTGTCGTACAAATCGAAACGATTGGATACGATTACCCCACTTCCTTCGACGCAAATGGATTCGTCTCGCTCAAGGGACACTTCACGAACAACGCATCGTGTTTTGTGAGCAACAAAAAAATTACGATTCAATTCGAAGGAACCAACGGCGCGACATGCGGAACATTTTATTCCGGAATTGAAAACGTGACCGTATTGAAAGGAACAAACGATTACGAATTGTTGTTGCACAACCCGTACGCGCACGAAGCCACCGTGACATTGCACACGACGCACGGGAGTGTGGTGCCCAACATGGTTCACCTCGCCCCGCACGCAGCCAAAGTGCAAACGATTTATTTCTCTGACGCGAGCGAAACACAAATCCTCTCGCTTCAGATTGCTACGCCGAGCTGCGCCATTCAAACGGATGAAACCACGGTGTTGTTTTCGGATCTCGACAACGCCCCCATTCAATTGGAAAACCCGCCCAAACAATTAACGATTGGAAACACGAACGAGTTCGCGCTCGCATTCAAGAATACGAGTGCCTTCTCGCAAGAAGCCGAAGTGACGATTCTCGCGAAGCCGAGCAACCAACGCTACGCCCGCACGCTCACGATTCCGGGGCTGGACGAGCCCCTCGTTTACTTCCCCACGAGCATTGCGCGCGGGAGCGACCGACTCGTCATCACGGAGAAGAGCGCGGGATACGTGCACACGCACACGATCCAACTCCTTTCCGTTCCCCCGGCACCGGGGCCGGCTGCCCCTTCGGAAGAAAATCCTCAAAATAGTCCCGTGACGGCCTTCGCCACCTTCATCGGGGGAGTCGCTCCGGGAGTAGTGGCCCTTCTCTTGCTCCTCGGACTCGCCTATATCGTGGCTCAGCCCCGAAAAGAGACTCCGATTTCTTCAAACGGGATGAAAATCGAGACGGATGATGAGGAATGGGAGCCCTGGATGAAGCGCTAGCGCCAATTATTGCCCATCGAGGCGGTTGCTTTAAATGCGTTTCTTTGGGGAAAATCGTACATAAGGAAGGTAGACTGCCTTTTAGAAAAAAAGGTAAATGCCGTCGAAAATAGTTTCTATTTTTTGACGCGCGACTACCGTCCACCAAAAAACAAAAGGACAAAAAAAACATGGTTCGCGCACGAAATGCCCCCCGACGAGGAAGCCTCATGTACCGCCCTCGCAAGAGAGCCGTTAAAGAGACGCCGACGTTCAGCTCCTTCCCCACCGTCGCCGGACCCGCGAAACCCTTGAACTTTTACGGATACAAAGCCGGAATGATCCACATCATCGCGCCCAGCCAACACAAAGGCGGACGACAGGAAAAAATGGATCGACAAGTCCCCGTGACTGTGGTAGAATGCCCCCCCTTATTTGTGATGGGAATTCGCGCCTACTCCCAAGATGCCTATGGTTTGCACGCCATCGGGGATGTCACCGTGGACAAGCTCGAAAAAGCCGGAATGAAAAAACTCAAAACATTCAAGAAAAAAACATCTCACAAAAAAAATACTTCTTCTGCGCAGACCAACACTGCTTTTACGATTGAAACGCTCGAATCTCGAAAAGGAGACGTGGCCGCGGTCCGACTCCTCGTGCACACGCTCCCCGACCAAACGACAATTGGCAAAAAGAAAGCCGAAGTCGGAGAACTCGCTCTATCCGGAAGCGTGGATGAGCAAATGGCCTTTGCCAAAGAAAAATTCGGAAAAACCTTGAGCGTGAAAGAAGCATTCAAGGAAAACCAAGAACTGGACATTAAAGCCGTGACCCGCGGATTCGGGTTCGGCGGAGTGGTCGCTCGATTTGGTGTGAAGACCTTCCGACCTAAAGCCAAATACATCCGAACGGTGGGAAGTATTGGACCGATTCACCCGCACACCGTCATGTTCACCGTGGCGCGACCGGGACAACTCGGATACCACAACCGAACCGAATTCAACAAGCGTGTCGTAAAGATTAGCGACGACGTCACGAAAATCAACCCTTCGGAAGGATTCGAACACTACGGGGTCATCCAGAATGAGTACGTCCTCATCGTCGGAAGCATTCCTGGGCCTGTGAAACGATTGGTGGGAATGCGCGAAGCCATCCGACCCAACCCTACGAACAAGAACGTGATGGGAGCCATCTCACACGTCTCCACGACGGGAGGTGCATTCTAATGCCGTCCCTCTACACGATTCAAGGAAGCAAGGGGAAAGACATTGCTTTACCTGCCATTTTCAATACTCCTTACGACGCCGCCCTCATTCGCCGCGCCGTGCTTGCTGTACAGAGCACGCGCGTCCAAGCCTTCGGAAACAAACCGGGTGCCGGACGAAGCAACACAGCTGAATACATCGGTGTCCGCGGAAAGCCCACGATGCACCGCACGATCAACGTGGGAAAGGCGCGCTTGCCCCGCTTGCGCAACCGAAGAGGAATCCTCTACGGAAAAGTCGCTGCCGTTCCTCAAGCCGTTGGCGGACCCAAGGCGCACGCGCCGAAAGTGTTGCAAGTGACGGAAGAACACATCAACGCGAAAGAACGAAAGAAAGCCATTGCCTCCGCGATTGCGGCCTCCATTAACCCCGCACTTGTGAAAGCACGCGGTCACCGATTCGACGAGAACGTTTTCCCGTTGCTCGTGGAACACTCGTTCGAAAAAATGAGCAAGACGAAAGACGTGGTGGACGCGTTGAATAAATTGCACGTGCACGACGACGTGACGAAAGCCAAAGAACAGAAAGAAACCCGCGCGGGAAAAAACAAGAACCGCGGAAAACCGTTCAAGAAGAAAAAATCCGTGCTCATTGTGACGGACGGAACCAAACCCATTTACAAAGCCGCACGCAATCTTCCCGGAGTCGAAATCGTGCAAGTGCAATCCTTGAATGCCGAACACTTGGCCCCCGGAACGCACGCGGGCAGACTCACGATTTGGACTGAAAGCGAGATCCAAGCTCTAACAAAGAAGGGCGCTGAACTCCATGTCTGAAAAAGCCGCCGCCACGAATGCGATGGAAATGAAAATGGAACAAAAGGCTAAAGCCAAAGCCGAGACGGTGGAGAGTGCGAAGAAAGAAACCACCGAAACGAAGAAGACGCGCGCGTTCACGTTTGACTTAGAAGACTTCGGCGTCATCAAATTCCCCCTCATGACGGAGAAAGCGATCTCCCTCATCGAGAAAGAAAACAAGATCGCCTTTGTGGTGCACGAAAACGCAACGAAATCCGACATCAAGCGACTCGTCGAAAAAGTATACCATGTCAAAGTCGAAAAACTCAATGTGGTCAACGACATGAAAGGACGAAAGAAAGTCACGGTTAAACTCGATAAGAAATTCAAAGCCGAAGAACTCGCGGCGAAGCTGGGAGTGATCTAGTATGGGTAAGCGACTCATCCTGCAGCGAAGAGGAAAAGGAAGCAACCGCTTCCGCGCCAGCTTTCACGGAGTCGCGGACGTCGTGTACACGCCCTACTCTCCGAATCAACATGAAGGAAAAGTTATCGGACAAGTCATGGATCTCGTGGACGACCCCACTAAAACGGGTGTGCTCGCACGAATCAAATTAGAAAACAATGACACCATGTACAATTACGCGGCCGAAGGCCTGTATGTCGGACAACGCATCGAAATCGGAAAAGATGCCGCGCTCGAAATTGGAAACATTATCCCTGTTAAACACATCCCGGAAGGAGCCCCCGTTTTCAACGTGGAAATTCGACCCGGTGATGGTGGAAAACTCGTCCGAGGATCCGGAGTCTACGGCCTCGTCGTCACGAAAGAAGCGAGAAAAGTGCTGATTAAATTACCCAGCACCAAGATGATCCGCGTTCACCCCGACGCCCGCGCTACGATTGGAAGCGTCTCCGGCGGAACACGCGTGGATAAACCCTTCATGAAAGCGGGAAAGAAATTCCACGCGAAGAAATCCAAGAAGAAATACCATTCGATTGTGCGCGGTGTCGCCATGAATCCGAATGCCCATCCGTTTGGTGGAAGTCAACACCATCCTGGAAAGTCCAAGTCGACGGCTCGAAGCGCCCCGGCAGGACGAAAGGTCGGAGCCATTGCGTCCAAGCGAACCGGAAGGAAGAAACGGAACTGAGGTGAACCACGATGGCGAAAGAATTCATGTACATGGGAAAAAGTGTCGACGAATTGCAGGGCATGAGCCTCGAGGCGTTCGCCCAGCTCACCACCTCGCGCTTGCGACGCTCGCTCTTACGAGGAATGGACAAGAACCTCTTGGAGAGCGTCATGGATGCGCACGCACAACTCAAGGCGGGAAAAACCCCCAAGCCCGTGAAGACGCACCGCCGAGAATTCGTAATTATTCCCCAAATGATTGGATTGAAAATGGCGGTTCACAAAGGAAACGCATTCGACGCCATCGACATCACATCCGAAATGTTGGGACACCGCATCGGCGAGTTTGTGCTCACGCGCAAAGCTATCCGACACGGAAAAGCAGGAATCGGCTCCACCAAGAGCAGTTCTGCGGTGACCGCGAAGTAACGAGCTGAACGACTATGGCAAAAACAACCTACAACTATGTTGGAAAATGGGACGCCTCCCGAATGGCCCGCGCCTACTCTACGAATCAGCCGGCGAGCTGGAAGTACAGTTTGGAAATCTCGCGCGCGCTCAAAGGAAAATACATTCAAGAAGGAGAACAATTCCTCAACGACATCATCTCGCAAAAGAGACACTTGCCGTTGCGCACCTACTCGAACAAAATCCCCCACAAACGAGGAACCGCTATTGACGGAACCAAATCCGGACGATACCCGCAGCGCACGTGTAAAGTGTGGCTCAACCTCCTCAACACGGTCCGCGCGAACGCCGATGTGAAAGGACTCGACGTGAAGAAACTCAAAGTCGTCCACGCGACCGCGACGGTAGGATTTCAACGCACGAGCAACCAATCCCAGGGAAGAATTTCGGGAAAAGTCAAGAAAGCCAAGAGTGCCCACATCGAAGTAATTGTTCGGGAGGTGAAAGCATGATTGAGAAACACTTTGTCAAACAGTCCATCAAGAAAGTGCAGATCTACC
>CAYHJZ010000030.1:0-10214 GCA_964357115.1 uncultured archaeon
CGGAATCCCTTTTTCTCTCGCGTGCTGGATGACGGAAATCTTTCCTTCTGCTCCACGCAAACCAAATCCTCCGGGAACAATGACTCCATCCATGAAACGCAACGCTTCTTCCGCCGTAGTCTTTCCATCCTCAATGTGTGTAGTTTCCACCCAATGAACTTCGGGAATCACATTCACATGCGCCCCCGCGTGATGCAACGCCTCAATGACGGAAGCATAACTATCTTCCAATTTCGTGTATTTTCCACATAACGCAATGTGCACTTTCTTCGGAGCGCCCTTCATTCGCTGCATGAGCGTTTTCCACTCTTCCATATTCGGCTGCGCATTCAATCCAAGTTTTTCATTCAAGCGTTTCAAAATTCCCTCTTCTTCATACACTAAGGGAATTTCGTACACGTTCTCCACATCTAATCCGGTAATCACGGCATCCTTTTCAATGTCACAAAAAAGAGAAATACGTTCCTTGATGGAATCATCCAGTTTGCGGACGCACCGACCAATAATAATATCCGGTTGTATTCCTCGCTGACGCAATAAATTCACGCTCTGCTGCGTTGGTTTGGATTTTTCCTCTTTAGAACCGGCGAGAATAGGAACATACGTGAGGTGCACATACGCCATGTTGGAAGCCCCGACGTCTTTCTTGAGTTGACGTATGGCTTCCACATAGAGCTCATTCTCCATATCCCCAATGGTGCCGCCGACTTCGATGAGCATCACATCCGGTTGCTCTTCCTCCCGAACCTGGAAAATCTTTTCCTTAATCGCATTCGTGACGTGCGGGATGTACTGCACCGTCTTCCCCAAATAGTCGCCCCTGCGTTCCTTCTGACGCACATAATCAAACACTTTTCCCATGGTCAAATTCCACGTGGACTTGGGATGGACACCTAAGAATCGTTCATAGTGGCCAAAGTCCATGTCGACTTCTCCCCCGTCATCTAAAACAAAAACTTCTCCGTGTTCGATCGGGTTCATGGTGCCCGGATCCACGTTCAAATACCCATCCAGTTTCATCGGGATGACTTTCAATCCCGAAGAAGTCAATAATCGTCCAATCGACGCGGCGGCAATTCCCTTTCCTAATCCCGACACTACGCCGCCGGTGACGACGATGAATTTGGTTTTCGATGAAGAAACAGGTTGATTTTCCGGCATTTAGCACACCGGAAAAGGGTGACGGATTCGAAGTATATTAAGTAACCCTTCGGCTTTTTTCCAAAAACCCGGGAAAAAGGAAATCGGGTCCCTTTCAGGAACCCCATATTAATCAAATCCAAAATTATTTTTTCCAAAAAAACAACACACCCTATTCCTTTTTATAGAAGAAAATAACATCCACAGTATGCAAGAACTAAATCACGACAAATGGTCCGCGATGAGTGTAATGATTGTCCTCATCCTCGTGACGATGATCGGCGTTTACCTGGTGGACAACTCTTCCGGAAACGTCATTGGAGGAGCCGTTCGATCTGCGCCTCCCGCATCATGCCCTACTGTGACGGGATCTTTTAGTGGCGGTGCGCTCAACATGAACGGGACATTCGAGTCCACTATTGGAGCGGCAGTCGAGTCGGCAATGCGAAACTGCGAGTTGCTCACTGCCAGTGTTCCTGCCGGAAACGATTGTTTTGCTTACTCTCCCAGTGGAGAAGCTGCCGCGTGTGAACGACAGCAAACACCCAAGTGTAGTTACAAAGAAACTGCCTCTCCGGGAACGTGCTTCGTTTCAAGTTGTTCGAATGATGCTGGAGTCACTTTGCGCTTCGACAAAAATCTTGCCGACAAATATTCGGGTGACGCCTTAGAACAAGCCAAGCAATATTACGAGGACATGCTCTCAATTAACACTCCTCAAAGCCAGTGGGGAACTAAGTGGATTTGCACGACGAGTGTGAATTACAGTTGCTCGGCGAAGTGTACTCCTCGACCGACGCAGCCGGACGAATTCTAATCGTCTTTCATTCTTTCACCCTGCGAGGCAAGACATTTATACTCGGCTAACGCACGATAACTCCTATGCGTGTCCTTCCTTCTCCTTCCTCTCCAGTTCTTGGAATTATCCTCGTTTTATTTATCACCGCCATTATCGGAGTTTATCTCTCTGAACGATCCACGGGAAACGTGGTTGATTTGTCCGTTAAAGGAATTCGCAATCCTGTGAGCGATGACGGGGACAGCTCGCGCCAATGCCCTGCTGTCACGGGTTGCCCAACGCTTTCTTTCTCTGGGAAAGGAGGAAACTTTTACACGTATAATGTGGCGCGCGACGATGCGCTGCACACCTGTAACAGTGAAATTAGCAAAACGGATAGAGCGTGCATTGCAAATACGGCTCTTGAATCCAAAACGTGCACCGATGCGGGTTGCGTGTACGCGGGAAAAGCCACTGCTTCGAACTCGTGTAAAATTACTGGCTGCACTTACTATGGGACTTCCACCGCAACCCCTTACCCGAACGCCGGAGCACAGGGCCCTGGCGAAGCAGGAACACCCATGGATAAAACATTAGAAGAAGACGAAAAATACACGTGGGTGTGCGATTACTCTGGCTTCTTCGGAGGATACTCTCCGACCTGCACGCCAAATTAGAAAATATCCCTCGGCGCCCACTCAATTTTTTTCGAATAGCCCCTGGGAGATTCGAACTCCCGTCTGTGCCTCCAGAGGGCACCATCCTTGACCACTAGACGAAGGGGCTGGCCGAGTTTCAAAGAAGAGCCTCGAAACGATTAAAAAACGCCGTTTAGCGCCAAAAGAAGGCGCGTCTCGCCTCGTGTTCCAAAACCTTTAAAATGACTCATCCCCCCTCTTTTGATATTGACGCATTCAACCCTAGAGGTGAACCGATTCATGTCTGATTACAAAATCCAACACGACCGACCCAACTGCATTGGATGCGGTGCCTGCGCGGCCGTGGCACCCGACTACTGGGAAATGTCCCCCGTCGACGGAAAAAGCGACTTGAAAGAAAGCAAACACACGCAAGAAGGCGGACAGACGGTGCTCGAAGAAAGACACATCGACAAGACCATTTACGCCAACAACAAAGAAGCCGCAGACTCCTGCCCGGTAAACGTTATTCACCTATTCGATAAAGATGGGAAAAAGATCATCTAACGCCCCGTTTTTCGTGCGGGGGCCACGAGCTCGCTTTTCAAGCGAGAGTTATTTCCACTCCGTTTCGTTCGGATCTCGGTTTTGCTCCTTTTTTAAATCTCGCGTCCCCCAAGTAGTATACGCTGGCCTCTCAGGGTTTGAAAGAACTCTTCAGTTCGCTAGCGCCAGCCGATAATTCGGTTGTAGGGCAAGTAGCGCAACGGTAGCGCACTCGCTTCGCATGCGAGAGGCTGGGGGTTCGAATCCCCCCTTGTCCATCGAGGGTTTCGTTCCTCAATCCGAAGCTTCGCAGATTTCGATTCCGCTAAGATAACGAAAAATCTTTTTTTAGTTGACCTAAAAGAATAGCTATTTTTCTCAACTTCAAATTATTCTTCTTCACAAATGTTTCTCAATACGCAAGTACAGTTTTCGATGCAGCCAGTTCTTGACTGAATGCGCGGGTTGTTTCAGAAATTGAATAACTCGTGTTTTTTCCGCCGCATGCCATCCTACTTTTAGTGCTTGAATCACCCTAAAGCCGCTCCCGAAAGGAAGCACTGCGAGAATGGTGGGCCAGTTTTTTTCAATAAAATAAAACTTCTTCCGTGCTACGAGAAACAACAACGTGATCTCGGCCACTAAAATAATCTCAGCGGACAAGACCCACTGATGAAGCAAATCGTGATTTTGTACGAAATGAAAGTACGTCGAATCCAAGAATGAAATCCCAATGAAAATAGCCGACGCGAGGGTGATGATTTCCCAGATCAGCACGAAGGGGGAGTGCGAATGATGTTTCACGTGCGTCGCGGGGGCGCGTTGAGCGTGAACGGTTTTTTTGCGAACAGGCATAGCAAGGGGAACGATTTTTCGTATATAATTCCCCATCCCCCAACCGAAGGATTAAAAGCCAAAAACCACTCCTTGGTCCATGAAGCTCAACCTCTCAGGAAAGCGCGTGCACGTTGTGAAAGGGCACAAAGACCCGTTTAACGAGCTCCTGCGCAGCGAAGAGGACGAGACCCTCATTTCTCAGGGAGCTCGTGCGGGGCGCGATGCCAAAGACGATTCGTCCACCCAAGCGGAAGATGATTCGGACGAAGACGAGGAGTCTTTTGAAAACGAAGAGGAAGAGGACGAAGAAGAGGAAGAAGTAGACGACGAGGAAGAAGAAAGCGAAGAAGAGGACGGCGACTACGCCGCGCATCGAAAAAAGAGTGCTCATTCAACGCATGATTCCGAAGAAGACACACCCGCAGAAGAATATGCGGACTTGCTTGTAGAACACGGGACGCAGGAAGAAGGGATTAGACCCCTGCGCGAAGAAGGAAAAGCCACTCCTCGCGAATCCGACGAAACGTTGGCGCATCGAGAAAAAATAAAAGAGCACGTGATTCTCAAATCCATGGCGCACGGAAACAACGACTCCGGTTCGTTAATGAAATTAGAATTATTAGAAGACCCCAAAGAAAAAGCCGTGTTCATTGGGCGAAAGAAAAGCGTCCTGCAAAAAAGCGGAATGAGCGGGGCACTTTACTTGGGTCGCGTGGAAGACGATGAAAAATACGCGAACCACAAACTCTACTTAGACTCGCTCAACCCGCACGTCGTGTTTGTTTGCGGAGCGCGCGGAAGCGGAAAATCCTACGTGTTAGGTGTTGTCGCGGAAGAGCTCGCGCTGCAAAATCCTGATGTGGGAGTGGTTGTGGTTGATCCGGTGGGAGTGTTCTGGTCGATGCGTTTCCCCAACAAGGAAGAAAAAGAAGTCAAGGAACTCCCCCAATTCGATCTGTTGCCGCAGGGACTCGATAACTTGCGCGTGTTCATCCCGGAAGGAATGAAAAAAGAAACCCCCCCGTCGACGTACGACTCACTGTACTCGATTCCTCCCTCCATGCTCACGGGAGAAGACTGGTGTTTGACGTTTGGAATCGAACGCTTCTCCCCCACTGGATTGTTGTTGGAAAAAACCCTCAAGAAAGTAGAGAAGGGGTACAAGAAAATCACCGGCGAAACCATGAAAGGGAAGAAAGGCGTGTACGGGCTCACGGACTTATCCCTCTGCCTCGAAACCGACGCGGAGATTCACTCCAAGGACAAGGGGTACAAGCCCGATAGCATTCGTGCCCTCGTTTCACGATTCGAGGCGGCTAAAGCATGGGGAATATTCTCCGACAAAGGAACCCCCCTCTCGGAAATATCCAAAGCGGGACAACTCACGGTTATTGACACGAGTTTCTTGGACGATGCCGTCACCGCATTGGTGATTGGAATACTCGCGCGACGCCTCTTGTCTGCGAGAAAAATTCAAACCCGAAAAGAGGCCGCGGACGATACTCCCTCGCAGAGCGTGGAATCCCTTCTCGAGAATGAAATTCCCCCCACGTGGTTGTTCATCGATGAAGCCCACACCCTCATCCCGAGTGGAAATGTTTCGACTCCCGCGACGAGCGCGATTGTGGAATATGTTAAACAAGGTCGCCGGCCGGGGTGTAGTTTAGTTTTCGCGACGCAACAACCGAGTGCGATTGACACGCGCGTGCTGAGTCAACTCGATGTGATTCTCTCGCACAAACTCATCTTTGATGACGACATTAAATCCGTCACGAAACGCACGCCGACGATTATTCCCATGAAATACAAGCACCCTAATTTTTTGAAAACACTCCCGGTAGGAACCGCTCTTACAGGGGATCGCCGAGAAGAAACGAATCGTGCGTTTGTATTGAAAGTGCGCCCGCGCATGTCGCAACACGAGGGACGCGATGCGAATACGGGCGAGCGAAGAAAACAACTCGATCCGGTGCAAGTGGAAAGTTTAGCGGTCGAATTATTGTTTGCCAAAATAAAAAACGAGGGACGGCTCGATAAAGCGACGATTGAGAGTGTGCTGCAAACCCTTAACCAAAAATATCACTCCCACGTGATGCTGTCAAATGTCCTCGATGCATTAGAAGCGAAAGGCGCGCTCATCAATCCCAAAGATTCTTCGCTACGCATTCCCGGGAGCGACACGCTCGATGTGGAAGAAGAAAAAACAACGCCGCAAAAGGGACACGCGCCTACTGATTTCACTCGCGCGCACGAAGAAGTCGATGACGTGTCCCCCCTCATGGAACAAGACTCGGACGAGCAAGAAACTCCCCTCAGAGCCTTCCCTATTATTCCCACCCAAACGGAAATCGTCGAGACGCTGCGAAAAGCCTCTCGGAAGAGTGTGCTGGGCATCCTAGGAAAACCCGTGGAACAACTCAAGGAAATCCAACTCACGTACGTTCCCATCTGGAAAGTCGAATACCGACAATTCACGGGAAAAACATCCTATGTGGCGCGCGAATGCTACATTGATGCCGAGAAAGGGGAATTTTTGCACTGGATGAACCACTCCTTTGTTTCGTCGCGCGGACTCAACGCGATTGAAGGACTCTCTCCTGAAAATCTACTCGTG
The DNA here is from genome assembly GCA_964357115.1 of uncultured archaeon. Taxonomy (GTDB): domain Archaea; phylum Iainarchaeota; class Iainarchaeia; order Iainarchaeales; family VGJJ01; genus VGJJ01. The sequence continues at coordinate 6,554 of CAYHJZ010000030.1, forward strand.
TTACGTGGTGTAATGCAACGACCCAACAAAACGATGGAGGAACTTTCGGCTAAACTCCGCATGGATGAAAAAGAACTCAAGAGCCACTTGTCTCGACTCGTGAATCAAAAACTCATCGAAGTCAAAAATCCGGAAAAAAATCCCACGTTTGTCGCCTCGAAGGAAGTCGACCTCCCCCTGAGTGGAAATGAAAAAGAATTGGCTTCGCTCCAAGCCATCAAACTCGTGCACGTTCCCCGAGTCGAAAAACCAAAAACTCACATTTCGGAAGCCAAAATCCACGAACTATTATCCCAACTCTGGCCGAATGTTTTAGTGACGCAGGCGACGGAAGTATATCGCCCCATCTTCGAGGCGACGCTGCATAACCCCAAGCAAAATGAATACCGTTCCATTCGTGTGGACGGGTACACGGGACGCATCCTCGAAGAATAAATTTTTTTGTTTTTGGAAATGGAATTTTTACTATGTTGCGCCCCCCATTCTATCAAGGAAAACTCTGCGACTCGAATTTGTCGTACGAATACACGCCTCGCGAGTTATTGGATTGGAATTTGAAAAAAGTAGGGGACGAACTCAAAAAAGTAGGAGTGCGAATCGACATTCACACCGAATTCGTTCTCGTACTCCAAATCAGCGGCGTGGCCATTAGCATCTATCCCTCCGGGAAAATACTCATCAAGAATGTGAACGTGGAACGCGACGCGCAAACCATCTTCCTCGACGTGCTCCACGCCCTCAATCAATGCCCCTCTGCCCGCTAGATTTAAAATGGGCCGACCCCTCCCACACTACGATACGTTATGGTTGAGAAAAAAGTCGAAATCACGCGGATAGATCCCCTTCTCTTGGGAAAAATTAACGCGCTCTTCGGACTCGTCGTGGGGCTCATTGTTGGAATGCTCACGCTCCTCACGTCAGGAATCGTCTCGGGGTATTTACAAACCCTCACGGGAATCGACCCCGCGTTTATTGAGCAGACTCAACAATTTGGATTCATTGGACTCTTACTCTCATTACTCTTCGGCGTCGTGCTCGGATTCATTACCGGTGCGGGAAGCGCACTCATCTACAACGTCGTCGCTAAAATCGTCGGCGGAATCACGGTGTGGACGGAAGAATAACGGCTTTTTTCCAAAAACCCGGGAAAAAGGAAATCGGGTTCCTTTCAGGAACCCCATACTAATCTGACTCAAAACGTTTTTTTAATTTTTTTAAAGAGAGGCCAGATAAAGTTTCTCTTTGAGAAAACATTTCTTACTTTCAACATAACAGCACTATTAAAACGTGGGAATGAATTCTGCTTGTTATGACCCGCCAACCTCCGCGCCCTCCCCGCGGATCACGTCCGTGGACTTCTCCCACTCGTGGAACAGGACGCGGAGAGCTTGCTCCAAACTTTTTTCCAAAACCCAAAAGTCGAACCGAACTGGGGATCACGTTTAACTCAAACGGAACGGTGAGCATTCCTCGCTATGAAGAAGTCAAAGGAAAGCCTGATGAAATTCAACCACTCAAAAAAGCACGGGTGAAGGGACAATACGTCGCCATCCGTGCAGTTACGCATACGCAAGAGAGCATTCGTGAAGAAGCCCAAGCCATCGGGGGTTTGTACCGTGCGCTCATGGTGATTGGGTACGTGGTTTCCCAAGGTTGGAGTCAACGTGAGGTTGCAGAAAAAAAATATGTGCTGGAAAAACTCCGTGATGCGACTGCAGCGCTAGGTGATCCCGAAAGAATAAAGAGCACGTACAAAAAAAACGCTCAGAAAGCTATTGAAGAAGCGGTCGATTTTCTTGAAGATGGAAACATGATGGTTGGATTAGGAAAAATACGCAAAGCCGGAAATGATTTGATCGCGCGACAAAACCAACTGAGACGGCAACACACATTCATTGCCCGAAGAGGAAAACGTATTGCGGGAGACGTGCAAAAAGAGCGTGTTTATTTCAAAAATGCGCTAGAGGGAATAGAAGATCTCTTACGTCACATTCCGCATTCGACTCGTTTTGAAACTGTCTTTCTTTCACTTTTGAAAATTCACAATTCCTTAGTGCGGAAAAGAGAACCTGAACTCAAGAAGGCCGCGGAACACTGCATGCGCGCGCGACGCTTAATGAGGGTGGGAAAATCACTCCAAGCAGAAAAAGAAATTCAATCCGCTCGCACTCTGGTTCTGGAAGCATGGGCGAGACAATACGTGCTGGACATGACTATCTTCATCCGTGTCGCCGAGTCAAAAGATGTGGAATGGAAACGTCGTGTGCTCGCGCACCAACTCCATCATGCCGCGGATAATATTCAACACTGGGCTGAAAAAGCCAAAGACCCTAAAGCCGTACTTGGTTTTCTTCGTGAATTAAGTGGGCGAACGGGCCACGTGTTTCCTGATGAGGTACGAAAAAAAATATCTCTAAGCGCAAGTGCACTCAAAAAAGGAATGGCAACGCAAGCAGAAACCCTCTTGGTGGATGCCTATGCGCTTGTCGCTGAAGAAGCTGCCTAGTTTCTTCTTTGCAGCGAAATAAAAAAAGCGGAGAGAGGGGGATTCGAACTCCCGTAGCCGTGAGGCTCTGGTTTTCGAGACCAGTGCATTTGACCACTCTGCCATCTCTCCAAAAAAAAGTCTCAACGAGGCTTCTTTGACTAAAAAAAGGATTGAGAATGCCTAAAAACCCCATCTCCTCGACAAGCAAAAAAAGCCCGAGAAGTGATTATTCGGCATCCGGGTCGCCCGCATCCTCTCCCGGCTGGGGGGAATCGTCCGGCTGCGTAGGATCCTCGGGTCGACCAAAAGGAACGTGCGGGTGCGTCGAAGGACGGTGCGGGCTTTGAGGAGTCGTCTCGGACGAGGTTAGTACCGACGGGGGCAAGGGGTGAGCCACGGCCATCGAGGATACAGCGGCTGCGGTGGACGCAGAGGCGGGGGCTGGCGTTTCATGCACGAGGCGCGACACTTTTTCTACCACTTGACTCGGTCCGCGAACGATGGTGGTGTCCTTCTCAATGTCTAGCGTTAGCATTCCCATGAAAGCGCGCGTGCTGTTCAACGAGGCCTCATCCGCGAGCATGCGTTGAACGACCGACGAAAAATGCTCTTTGGGAACGCTCGCGCGCGTACCTCGAATGGTGGTGGGCGTTCCCGCAAACACGGAGTTTTCAAGCGGGGTGTGCACGTGCGGGTGTTCCACTTGAACTTCTGCGGAGCCCGATAATTCAATAATGTGCGGCGCATGCGAAACCAACACGGACGTGGGCAACGCGTGCGACACCGGAAAGTTTTGTCCGCGCAACGATTCCACTTGCTGCGCCAATGACTTCTCAACATAACTTAAGTGGCGGATGTTCTCTTGCACGCGCTCATGCACTTTAGCTAAATCATCCACCGAAAAACTCACGCCAGCGCGCGCGTTATCCATTAGACGCGGATCATTTTTCCCGCGCTCGAGGAGAATCGATAAGTGCTGCACCAGCGGATCGGGGTTTTGGGCCACGGTGCGAATCTTCATGAGTTGGTTGAGCTTCAACACCAACTTGTCGTGCATTTTTACTTTGAGGCCGGCCATTCCTTTGTCAGTGAGGAAGAGCTGGTGGTTTTGCTTGGAAACCATTCCAAAGGAAACGGCGTCCTTGAGCACGCGAGATAAGGCGGCGCGTGCCG
>CAYHJZ010000031.1:0-8092 GCA_964357115.1 uncultured archaeon
CGTATTTGCTCTCGTATTTGTTCACGTTTGCCGCAGAGCATGCTCCCAATGCCCAAGTCGAAGCCTGGTTTCACAACATGGGCGTCAACAATTTGGTCGTGACGCACGCGAAGAATTCAAACACGAACCGGTTTCAGTGTTTCCGCGAGTTTGATCCGCGTGCACAGTACACGATTGGCTCCTTCATGGATTCGGGAGTCGATTATGCTCCGTCGAGTTACACGCAAGGAACGCCTTACCCTGATCCCACTGCTACGTTTTCCGTCTCAACGGTGGCTCCCACGAATGGGTTAGTAGGAACCAGCTTGAGCATGACGATTAATGGAAGTCTCTTCACGAGCGGTGACAAAGTAGTCGTAGGTTCCCTGCCGCAAATCACTCCCACATTCGTGAATTCGGGAACGCTCACGTTTACTCTTTCAGGAGCCAACACCACTACCCTCGGGACGGGAACGCACAACGTAACCGTTATTCAGGGAGGAAACACGAGCAATGTCAAGACGATCACGCTCACGCAACCCACGCCCACCTTTTCAACCATCTCTCCTTCCGCTGTGACGGGAGAAAACAACCAATTGTTCACTCTCACGGGAACCAATTTTCAAAGTGGAGCCACCGTGAAAGTAGGTTCGTTGTCTGCGATTGCCGCCACCGTTTCTAACAGCACGCAGATCACGTTCACTCTTACGGTGGCTCAAATGGCCACGTTAGGATTTGGCGTGCACACGGTGTACGTCACTAATCCCACCGGACAGAATTCCAATACGCGAACGATTACGATTTTGGAACCCGCGTCTCCCATTATTGATTCCGTGAGCCCGGTATACATCCCTCTTGGCTTGCCCGCGACGTTTTCCATTGGGGGTTCTTCATTTGAGACCGGCGCTGTCGTTTTTGCCGGTTCGATTAGTAATTTTGTTGCCCTCAGCACGACAGTGACTAATTCGACGAGTGTTCAAGCCACAATTACGGCTTCGGGAACTCAGACGATTGGACCGGGCGTCTGGACGGTAGCCTTGTTGAACACGGATGGGAAAATCTCTAACGAGTACCCCATTGGAATTTACTATCCTCTCATTCTGGATGTGACGCCGGATACGTTTAGTTACGACACGGCTGTCACCCTAAACTTAGTGGGATTATTCTTTGATTCAGGAATTACGGCTACGGTGAATGGTACACCCAAAGCCATTACGCGCGTTTCGAGTGAGTTGATTCAGGTGGCGTTTACTCCCGCTCAACTATCCTCATTGGGTGTAGGAACACACACGATTGTGTTGCAAAACCTGGGAGGAGGAACCTCTCCTTCGACTACGTTTACGATTGTGGAGCCTTCGGACGTTCCGGATGATGAAGAACCCATCGACGTGAATCCCCCCGTGGATAACCCGTTTGATGATGTAGATGCATCCGGCGGCGTGGGCGGAGGAGGAGGAGGCGGTGGAGGTGGCGGCGGGGGTTGGGGCGGTGGCGGCGCATCCACTCCTCCTAAAGGATCGTCTCTGACGTGCGTCCCGGTTATTGAGTTATGCAACGCCGTCGATGACGACTGCGATGGAACGATTGATGAGGGATGTACTTCGAGTGCGAGTTCGTGTTCCAATGGTATTCAGGATGCGCAAGAACAAGGCGTCGATTGCGGAGTCGTGTGCAACAACTTATGCAACGACTACATCCCCACGCAATACCAGTGGTTGAGCTTGTCCTTCCTCTCCCCCATGTTCCTACTCCTCGCCTGGGTGTTGCAAGTCTTTGGAATTGTGGTTTAGTTCTAAAAAAATAAGATTTTCCGCAGTAAAGGTATTGCACGTTGAATTAAATTTTAAAAAAAAGTAATTTAACGCAGAGGAATGAATCATTAATCTTCTTCTCATTCACACCGCGGGCTTTCCAAACGCTGCGCGAATGTAGTTATTCACTGCACTCGCCGTGAGGGCAGGGTTCCAGTTCTCTTTGGATTGCGTCATCAGTGCATCGACGAACCCTTGGTGTGTGGACCCCATTCCCCCGGGAAGCGTCGCAAGGTAACTTCCTACGCTGACGGTAGGGTTAGGATAGGGTGGAGCACTCGCGAGCACCGTAGAAGTAGTGTCTCCTACTTGAGTTTGCCAATAGGATAACGTCTGAGGCGCTCCCCCAATGCGAGTCCATCGTGTTGCTCCCAAGTCGGGATACACCGAAACAGGTTTGTAGAATCGATTATTGGACGATGCCACAATGGAGTCCAGCGTTCCCGTTTCAGTGTGTTCAATGAAAGGACTGCTTGAGCTGAGGTTGATGAAGTCATTATTCGCAAGAGTGATTCCGCTTACTCCAGTAGTCGTGTTTCCGCACAAGTAGAAGGGCGCGTTCCATTCATACGTGATGTTTTCACTAAAAACAATGTTATGCACTCCTCCTTCCAGGGGTTTAGTGCACGATTGTCCGGTGTTAGAAGTGAGGTTGGTGCTCTGCGGGAATGTAGCCAACGTAGTGTTGGCGAGAATGTTGTTCGTGATCTGCGCGGATGACAAGTTGCTGGCAATGATTCCCCATCCCCGCGGGTTACTAGGGTTAATATCCACTCCTTCAAGAACAACATTGTCTCGAACCACGGCTTTCACGGCGCCAGGATAACTCGCGAGCTCGCTTCCCCCTCCAATCGTCATCGCAATAGGGTTGCGCACAAATAAGTTATTGGAGGCCATTCCCCCTCCTCGGAGTTGGAGACCGTGAGAGCTCCCTTCGATAATCGTGTTTCCCCGCACGGTGTCGTTGGTGTTTCCATTCTGCAAGTAAATGTTGTGATTAAATGTGCTTTTTCCCGCGTTTGAAATCGTTTCACTCCACCCGTTGTGGTAGAAAATATTCTCCTCGACGAGCAACCCATCAATGTTAGCCGCGTATAATCCTTGGGAATGATTTCCCGCGCCGTGAACACTGAATGCGTTCGTGATAATGGATCGCCTCACCTCAAAGTGAGCCAGGTTGTCACCCGCATTAGGAGAGCTGCCCTGCAACACGATGTTTGTCGTGTATCCATCGAACACCATGTCTTCGAAGAGAACGTGTTCTCCGTGTTGCAGCCAGTTAACTCCTTCTTGATCGCCCACCCCATCATTGCCCATTGCCCCATTCCACGTTTTGGCTTCGAAATGCAATCCAACAAAAGCGATGTAACTCAGGGGCTTGGGCGTCCCTCCCCCGCCATCCGTAGCTATTGCTACTCGATCTCCCGTTCGAAGAAGGGGGCGAGCTCCTGTTCCGTAAGAGGAAACCAGCAAGGGTTCATTGGGAGATTTTCCTCCCTTTTTCCATCGACGATCGGTGGTACTGCTTCCTACGAGGTCAATCGCGCCATTACTCGCGACGTAGGGAAACGCATCTCCTTTCTTGAGGAGCATCCAGTCAGGGGAGCCACTTCGTAAGTGCGCGTGCGCCTCGAGGAGTGTGGCACACGCTCGAGTCGTGGTGAGAGGGTGAAAGGGATCTGATCCGATAAGCGCACGGTCGGCGGGGAGCGACCAATCGTAGGGCTCACACGATCCCGGCGTTCCAGATGTAGAAACATACACGATGCGCGTGTTACCCGGGCTCGCGGTCGAAGAAGGAGTGAACGCTGTCCACCCGTTAGAAGAAATTCCGTTACCCACAAGCGAACTCCCTGAAGGATTAATTCCAATGGTCTGGTGACCGGAGGCGGCAGAAGGAGCGGTAATAGTTTCACACTGAGTTTGTCCTGCCGGGCAAGGTGGGGAAGTGTAAACATCCCAGTTGAATCCAACAAGATCGAGTTCCGTTGGGCTTACTCCTGTGACGGGAGAGAAGGTCACGCGATAAGTAAACGCGCTGGTGGGGAAAGTACAGTTAGGGTGGCTAATGGGAACCCCATTTTGGGCGTCGCACCATGTCACTCCCCGGTCGAATGAAACGGAGAGTTGTACCCCGCGCGTGGTTTCTCTCCAGAGGGGCGTGAGGGACTGAATAGGCGTGGCTGGACGAATAACGACGGATTCAAAGCTCGCAGGAAAAGTAATGGGCATCACGTGACCGTTTTGAATGGCGATGTTCATCATGCTAGGAGAATGAATTCCCGCCGCCGCATGGGGCGAGCTAAAGTTATCGAGGAAAAAACCCGGTCCTTGAGAAATTACGCCACCCGTAAAAGAAACACTCGAGAAGAGGGTCGTGAGAATGAGCACCAACGCCACTCCCACGAGCGCAAGGGTGCTGAGTGCAAAATGCAGATTACTTTTTCGAGATAAAGGCTCCACCCACTCGCTAAGGGACCCCGCTATAAAAGAGGGGGGGTAGAATAGCGAGAGAAAAACAAAGAAAAAAAGAGCTAAGAAAAACGAGTGATGATTGAAAATCATCACTCTATCTCGGGATCGAGGAACGAAACCCTCGTGACGCAGCGAACGAGATTCGAACTCGTGCCTCCGTGAAGAGACCGGCTTTCCAGACCGGCGCGTTAGACCACTCCGCCATCGCTGCAAGATGTGAGCAGGGCCTCTTTTCTCGCTCCGGTTGGGGGCAAAGAAGGAGGTTTTTTCCTGCGGTGGATACTAGAGAAGAGGGTGGCGACCTTTTTTAAACGAATAAACCAGGCGGAAAGGGCAAGGTATAAAAGTCCGGGTCGGATAGGGGAGTGCATGTCCGGCTTCATGGATACGATTAAAGTTACCCTCCTCTTGGCGTCGACGCTGATCCTCTTGGTGGCGTTTGTTTTTGCCGGAATTGAGGGGATTGTCCTCCAGTTGAATCGTCAGTTGATTGATGCCCTAGTATACTACCTTATTTCCGTGGCCTCATTTACGGGTATTTTGTGGGCGTACTCGCGTTCCAAGCAGTTGATTCGTTCCATGCCTATTGAAGAATAACCCTTTTGGGTGTGGTTTTATATCGTCGGTTTCATTTTCAGAGTCGTATGTCCCGTGGTCAGACGAGTGTGGAATTGTTGGTAATTTCCGTCGTGGCCTTAGTTATTTTGGGCGCGCTCGTGGGTTTCACCGCGGAGCAATTGCGATTGGTTCAGGAACAAAAAGCCGTTAAGCAAGTCGAGTTGGGTTTACAAAAGATTGCGAACGCGGTGAATAGTGTTTACACGCAGGGTTCGGGGGCCGTGCGCACGGTACTCGTTTCGTGGCCCGATGGAGTCGATGCGAATCGCACGCGCGTGAGTGGCCATTCTCTTTCTACTTTCGTGTATTCGCGTTCAGTGTATGCGGACACTATTCCCTTAGTTGTGGGATCTTTGCCCACCTCCAGTGGGACATTTTTGATTCCCGTGAAAGCGTTTGATGGATTTGTCGCCGTGGGAGATATTTCGTTGCACGCGGTTCCTTCATTTATTTTTTCTTCCTTGAATCGGGATGAGAATGCGCAACATACATTTTCCATTGTGAATAGTGGTAGCGACGCCGACGTAACATTTTCGTTGGATTGGAATCATTCCCTCGTGGATGTGAACTTATCCACCTTCTCGTCCTCGTTGAGTGGGGGAAGTTCCGTGGATGTGAATGTGGACGTAAATGCGGGGAGTGACGCTGTGGGAACGTACGCGGGGTTCATTCACGTTTCGGGCGTTTTCTCGAGTAAGACGGAGTCCCTCGTCCTCCCCCTGAGTGTGTCGGTGGGTCTAGAAAATAATTCTCCCTTTGTCGCGTACCCGGATACGGTTTCGATTTCTACGTATTTGAGTGATTCGAATACCACAAGCATACAGTTGTGCAATACATCTAACGTCGCGTTACAATCCGTGTCGTTTACTCCCTCTACTGGCAATGCGGGCGATTGGGTGCAGGGCATTTCACCCATTGCGACGCTCGACGCATTATCCTGCACCAGTGTTTCAATTACTGTGGCTCCCAGTGTCGACGCTGGATTAGGAACATACGAGGGGTCGATTCATATCTCGGACGGAGAAGGCGCCAACACGATGAGTTTACCTTTGTCCGTGACCGTGCAGGGAATGAGTGGTATTTTTTCATGGGATTGGTCAACGGCCGTTAAATCCCCTACTCTAATTTCGGATTTTAGTTTGACGAACACAGGAAATGTTCCCGTGCAAATTGACAAAATCAAGTTACGCAATTGGCTGGATTGCGACACGGATGACTCTAATCTTACAAGTGTACGTTTGAATGGGAACACGGTCTTTTCAGGAGTGGCCAAGGATGGAAACTGGCTCGATGTTGCTGATTTTAATTTACCTATATTGACGACGTGGACAAATAACACGATTTCTTTTTCCGGAGATGTGGTGGATGAGAATGAAACCTTCATCGCGGATGTGCAGTTTGATGATGGAAGCGTATATACCAGTGCGATTTATACCGATGAGTGCACCGATAGTGTTGCACCGGGGCCCATTTCTGATTTGACGGTGAGCATGGGTAGCCAGGCAGGGCAAGTAGTGTTGGGTTTTACTTTCCCAGGTGATGACGGAAGCGATGGGACGATTAGTGAGCTTGAAATACGCACGAGTCCTACCTTGATTACCCTCTCCGAGTTTCAGAACGCGGAATCGATTTCCTATGAAGGGGACATTCAACCCGGAGGAACGTACGGAACACTCACGATAGATGGAATGGATCCTGGGATAGTAACATATTTTTTGGTTCGCGCAGTGGATGAAGTGAGCAATCGTGCGGTATCTCAAATTAAACCTGGGAAACCATTCAATAATTACAGTTACTCGGCTGGAGATTTTAATTTTACTAACATGGTTCATTCGGACAAAACCACTGCCGCGTTAACGGGGGGAGACGTGAACGCGTTCACGGTTTTTGCTGTTGCCCTTTCTCCTTCGGCAGCGAGCCATTCCTTACGCTTCTTCATTCAGGAGGACCTTAACCTTTCGAACGGCTGGGCGACCCAGTTGGATTTCAATTATTCAGCGGGAACTCTTTCGCGCATCCGTATTTGGTACCCCACCAGCAATCCGAATGTGACCAACAATCCACAATATGACTCAGGATATAGCAGCAGCTACACCTTTGGAATTCGTCTTCTATCCGCAGTGTTTATTCCCAGTTCCTATCGTTACGATGGAAGCGATGTCAATATGAGTAAGCCCAATACGTTCTATCTTGTCTCTGCGCCCGGGGTTTTGGATTTCAACATGGTAGTGGATGCCAGTTCCCCATAACGTTCCGCTCTCCTATTAAAGGAAAACCCGTTTTTTCATCGCATGAATACGCGCGCCCAATCGAGTGTGGAGTTGCTCATCGTCCTCTCGGTGGCCATTGTCTTGTTGCTCGTGCTCGTGAATTACACGACTTCTTCCGTGAGTCAATTGAAAGAGGAATATGCGACTCGCTTGGCTCGACAATCGTTAAATTCCCTTGTCGAGGCGATTAACCAAACCTTTTCCAGCGGCTCAGGAACGATTCGCACGGTCACGTTGCAGTGGCCCGTGGGAGTGGATGCCAATAACTCGCGCATCGTGGGAAATACAGTAGTGGTGCGCGTGTACCAGAATGACATCGTCGCCTCCGCCATTCCCCAAATAGGAGGGACGTTTTCCGTGTACCCGGGAACGCAACGCGTGCAATTGGTCGCGAGTGACACGAATGTGAGTATTCATTCGGTTTCTTTCACGGTTAATCCCTCGAGCGTGTATGTTCCCCTGAGTCAGGACTCGAACACCCTTACTACGTTAGAAGTCACCAATTTTTCAGGAGAGGATTTGGATGTGAATTATTCTCTTTCCTGGCCTCATGAACAAGTAGGACTGGAAGTGGTCTCGGCCACCGATCCCGTAGAGGCGGGAGAAACAGGCACGGCTACATTGCGCGTGAGCGCAGGGGCTTCTTCTTTAGGTAATTACGTGGGGACGATTACGGTTTCGACGAGCACGAGCGCGGGAGCCGAGTACGAGAGCGTTCCCATTAATGTCGAGGTTTTTCCTGGAAGTGTGGGCGTGCTGAGCGTGTACTCTAACCCTATTCGTATTCATGGATACTCGGGCGACACCAGCGCGTCGTTGATTAGTGTGTGCAATAATGCGGGAACGGATTTGAAACAGGTTTCGTTTTCTACCTCGAGCGGGAATCCCGGGAGTTGGATTCAGGGAGTTTCCACCATTGACACCATTAGTGCCGCGGCG
>CAYHJZ010000031.1:8102-9212 GCA_964357115.1 uncultured archaeon
AACGTCGTCGCCGTGATTCCTTCCGGCGTGAGCGTGGGAACCTATTCAGGGGGCCTCCTCGTCACCGACTTTTCGGGGGCAGCGGCTGAGTTGGTTCCATTGGATGTGAATGTACTCGGTCACGCCTCGGGTTTTACGTGGGATTGGAGCGGCGCATCCACGAGCGGGGGCACGCTTTCAGGGTTTACGTGGCATAATTCTTCCCCCCACACGGTGACCGCAACGCATGTTACCCTGAAGAGTTGGTGGAATTGCGATTCGGAGTTGAGTCAAGTGGAGGAAATTTCTATTGATGGAGTAACGGTTTTTACAGGAAGTTCATTTGACGGAAACGCAGTAAACATTACGGACGTCTCCCTCGACACGAACGAAATACTAACTACTAATTCTATTGACTTTTCAGGAAATATTTCGAATGAGAACGAGCAGTTTCGCGCGAGCGTGACGTTTGAAGACGGTTCCACGTATTGGAGTGACGTATTTGGTTTAGGGTGTGGATTGGACGTGACATCCCCCTCCGACGTGAGTGATTTGGTAGCGTCTCCCGGTTCTGAACCCGGAAGCGTGTTATTGTCCTTCACCTATCCGGGCGACAATGGTGGAGTGGGAGTTACAGCCGCAGCGGAATTCAAATTTTTTAAAGATCCTGACGTGACGGAGGGAGCAGTGTATGACGCGGGAACCCTTCTTTCATTTAATGAGACGATTCTTCCCGGCGGAACCGAGGGCACTTTTCTTGTCACCGATTTGAATGTGGGAGAGAATTATTTTTTCACCGCCATGTTCTTAGATGAAGAAGACAATAATGGGGGCCTCTCGAATATTGCATCGGGAAAGCCGTGGAATCGGTTTGATTGGCCAGGAGATTTTAACATTGCCACGTTTGGCGGCTCCGACACGACACCAGGTATAGGGGTTCCGGGCGATGTGAATCTGTTTACCATCACCAACATTACCAGTAGCGGTGCGCGAGATAAGAATATGATCATTGCCGTCACGCCATTGGATAGCCAAAATCAATCGTGGATTATAGCGTTGGATATTTACCTCACTACACTCCAACGCGTACGCATATGGCATCCCAGTTCGGTGAGCAGTTATTCCTCTGTT
>CAYHJZ010000032.1:0-9048 GCA_964357115.1 uncultured archaeon
AAACACATGGTGACGATGGCTAAAGCAGTCGCTAAAAAAAATCTCAGCTTCACCTTTGCGCTTCCCACGAAAAAACACCAATTCGAATTGGGAACGGGAGACTTGGTCATGCCCCTCGTGTTCAGCGTGTCGGTGTTGAATGAGTCTCTCACGCGCGGACTCGCCTGGCCGTACGCGACCCTCCCCTCGATTGCAGTACTCATCGCCTCCTTCGTGGGATTGGCATTCACGCTCGACTACGGAAGCAAACACGTAGGAAAAGCCCTGCCCGCGCTCCCCTTGCAAGTCGCCCTCATGATCCTCACCTACGCCATGGTGACGGCGTCGGGCATATTCCCATAAAAGAAGAAGCGCGCTTCATTCTCGAATGGCTCAACCCCCCACGCGATTCGTTTTCTCTCCCGCCCTTTATCCGGGAACCCCACTCACGAATACGCCGGTGTTTACGCATGGAAAGATAATTGAAATAATGGAGAAGTCGGGCGAGTTACTGTTGAAAGTGCAAGACGAGAAAGGAACGTGGAGCGCGTACACGGAAAGAGACGCCGCGCTTCAAGATGAACAAACCATTCGCGCGTACGGACTCATTGTGTCACAACCGGATGGCAACGTGATGCTCGCCGCCAAGTGGGTGAAGCGAGTGGAGAAAGACGAGTACGCGTACTGTGAAAGGGAGGCGCGGAAGGAATGGGAGAAACTCATCGAAACGTACCCCACGCTCGCGACACTCACGGCGTACACGATTCCCGAGAGAAAGAACACGCGGAATGAAACCCCCACCCGACAGGATTCGCGATCCCGAGACGAGGAGAGCGACTTTATCCCGGCCACTGAATTCAAAGTCGATAAAGAATATATAGAATAAAACCAACGAATCAAATGTGAAAATAAAGCTACGAAAAGAGCAAACGATCCCCGCAAGAACTAAGCCCCCTCAGATGATGGTGTTCAAGGGAAAGGGAAGAAACTACTACCACACCGAGAGTCTGGACACGTTTGTAAAATTTCTACGACTAAAAAAGAAAGGGGCAAAAATAACCGAATTGGCTGGGCCCTTTTTCAGAGAAAAAACATTTGGAAAACCAGCGTACATGAGCGTGAAAAGAATAGTCTATCCAAATGGAAGAAGAAAATATGTGGGAATGGCACACAACTTCTTTGACAAGGTCAGTCATGAAATCACGCACATGCGACTACATATCATTCATGATCGAAGGGGCATTCGACTGAGACCCCGAAGTCTGCTTGCGTGGACGGAGGAGCTCATGATGGAAAGCATCGAAGAAGGCCTCCGACACCCTGTGTTCAAAGAAATAGGGCTACGATTCAGGTTAGAAACCATACAAGCAATGAAAAAAAAAGACTTGCAAAAAGCAATGATTGCATTCATTTCAAAAAAAGAAAACCAAGGAATCATCCGAAAACTAAATCAAATTGATTTATCCGTCAACGATTCCTCTGCACTTGAAGTTCCAATCGGAAAAAGAACCGAAGCGAGGGAATTACTGATCGAAGCCATTCAAAGAATAGAAAACGAAGTACGCCAGCAACGTGCGCGAGAGGCCAGAAAATAGCCTCAACGGCTCCCGCTTTAAAAGCCTATTTTAGGAATCCATAGGTATGGACATGTCTTACGAGAAGATGCTGGAACGCGTGTACCAGAACATCCCCAAACGATCCCTCGATAAAGAACGATTCGAGTTCCCCAAAGTAGAGAGCTTCGTGCAAGGACCTAAGACCATCGTGAAGAACTTCACGCACCTCTGCAAGGTCATGCGACGCGAAGACCCCAAAGACTTACTCAAATTCTTAACCAAAGAAAGTGCCTCCCCGGCGAAACCGGAAGCCGAACGACTCATCATTGGAGGAAAATTTTCTGAAAAACAAGTCGGAGACTGGTTCACTCGATTCATTGCTGAATTCGTACTCTGCAGCACGTGCGGAAAACCCGACACGCATTACATTGACCACAACGGCGTGAGACAACTCAAATGCGAAGCGTGCGGAGCCATCTCCCCGATTCGAGGGTGAGACGCGTGGAAGAAACCCGAGTCGTGTGCAAAGAACATCAGAACCCGCACGGAAGCGTACTCGCGATCGCGGATGAAACACTCATTGGAAAAACCCTGCGCGAAGGAAAAATTGTTTTTCGCGTGAGCACCACATTCTACCACGGAAAACGAGTCACGGAAAAAGAGTTGAGCGAATTATTCGCGCAACATGAGAACATGAATATTGTGGGAAAAGAAAGCATGCGCATTGCCGAAACCCACCAAATCATCGAAAAGAAAGGAATCATCTGGATAGAAGGCGAGCCCCACGCACAGGTCTATAAATTAAACCCACTAGGATAAATACGAATGGCTAGACCCACCCCCACTACCGACGCGAACGCCGAAGGACGAATGCGATTACCGCACCGAGACCATGGGGAATTGTTTGCAATTATCACTAAAATGCACGGAACCGATCAAATCGCCGCGATGTGCGAAGACGGAATTGAACGACACTGCCGCATTCCCGGAAAACTAAAAAAACGCGTGTGGATGCGAGAAGGAGACGTTATTATTGTTCGACTATGGGACTTCCAACCCATCAAGGGAGACGTGGTGTGGAGATACTTGCCCATCCAGACCGACAAGCTCAAGCGAAAAGGATTATTGGAAAAATTACCCGTATAATATGTTCAACTGTTCACCACGTGAACGAAAAAAGATCGAACCTATAAATAGTCCCACCCCTTGATTCTCGAATGAAGGAAGAACATATTCTCTCCCAAATCTTTCCCGAAGAAGACTTGCGAAAAACGTTTCAAAAAATATTTGACAAAAACGTAATACGCATTATTCACGGAATGGCCAACGCGGGACACTTTGATCATTTAGAATACACGATTGCGACGGGAAAAGAAGCGCACGTGTTTAGAGCCATTGATAAAGGCGGACGATTCCGCGCGATTAAAATATACAAACTCGAAACGAGTGACTTCAAAAAAATGGAAGACTACCTGCGCTTCGAACCCCGATTCCAACACGTGAGAAACGATCGAAGACAAGTTGTTTTTGCGTGGACGCAAAAAGAATTCGGGTGCTTGAGGAAAATGAAAAATGCAGGAATCATGGTTCCCGCCCCCCTCTCGGCGAAAGAGAATGTGTTGGTGATGGAGTATATTGGAGACGCGGAAAACGTGGCGCCGCAACTCAAAAACGCTAAAATAAAAAACGTGAAACGATTTTACGAGACGGTGTGCGAGAGCATTGCTAAAATGCTCGACGCAAACATGATTCATGGGGATTTAAGCGAATACAATATTCTCGTGAAGGATGATATGCCCATTATTATTGACGTGGGGCAGACGGTTCCGACGATTCACCCTAACGCCAAAAAATTCTACGAGAGAGATATTCGGAACATGCTCAAGGTCTTCCACCGAATGGGAATGAAAGAGCTCACGTTTGAAGAATTCTACGAAGACGTGAAAAAACACGTGAAGAAAGGGAAAAAAGACGACGAATACGGGACGATTTAAAAGAGACAAAAAGAAAGTCGAATAATTTAGAAATATACTTCACCAGATCCGACAAAGGGGGCGTTTCCCCCCAATCCTCTTAAACCCTCTCGCCCCACGAAGTAGTATAACACCCTTGTAGGTGGATCACCTCCCATGAACAGTATTGAAGAGTTTGCCATTCCCAAAGAACGCGTTGCCGTCGTCATCGGACCCAACGGAGCAACCAAAAAGGAAATCGAGACCCGGACGAAAGCGAAGGTTCACATCGACAGCAAAAACGGGGATGTGACGATTGAGGCCGAGGACGCGGTTATTGCCATGAAAGCGGGAAACATTGTCCGAGCCATGGGAAGAGGATTTTCGCCGGAACACGCCATGAGACTGGTGGATGATGAGTATTACCTCGAAATTGTCAATTTGGCCGAAATTCTAGGAAAGAACTGGAAGCAAATCCAAAGCAAGAAAGGACGAATTATTGGAAGAGAGGGGACGATTCGACAAAAAATTGAGCACGACACGAAGACGCTGATCTCGGTTTATGGAAAAACGGTCGGAATTATTGGAAAAGCAGACGGTATTGAGCGCGCGAGGGACGCGATCACGCTCCTCGTGAAGGGCGCGGAGCATGCCAGCGTATTAAATTTCTTACGGCAATCCCATTCCAACGAAGAAGAGTTCGAATTCAGGTGAAGGTGAGGTTATGACGAAAACAGCGGTCGAAAACAAAGTGAGTCCCCAATCAGAAACCACGGCCGACGATCTGGCTAAAGAGTTTAGAGAACATTCGGTAGCGGAATTCTTCAAGAAAAATAAGCAAATGCTGGGATTGAGCGGAAAAACCAAAGCCCTCACGACGATTATTCACGAATACGTGACGAACTCCCTCGATGCGTGCGAAAACGCGAACATTTTACCCGATATTGACGTTCAAATCAAAGAGATTGGGGAAGAATTCTACGAAGTCACGTCCACGGACAACGGACCCGGACTCACGGAAGAAACCGTGGGAAAGGCGTTTGGACAATTGCTTGCCGGAACCAAGTTCCACCGACTCATGCAGATGCGCGGACAACAAGGAATTGGTGCCGCGGGGTGTACGATGCTCTCCCAAATGACAACGGGAAAAGAAGTCAAAGTCATCACGGGAAACAGCCACGAAGTATTCTCGTGCGAAGTGAGCATTGACACGAAACACAACCGACCTAAAGTGTCTAACATTCAAAAACTAACCAAGAAATTCAAGGGAGCCAGCGTGAAAGCGTTGTTCAAAGAAATGAAATACGTGAACAACGAACAAGGACCCTTGGAATACTTACGAAGAACGGCGATTGCCAACCCGCACGCCAAAATCACCTTTACCGACCCGGCAGGACAAACGGTGGTATTCGAACGCACCGCGAAGAAAGTCCCGGATAAGCCCGAAGAAGTCCAACCCCACCCCAAAGGAGTGACGGTGGATGAATTGCTCACGATGTCGAAGTCTACGAGCTCGAGGAGAACCAACTCGTTCCTCAAAACCGAACTCGACCGAATGGGAGACACGGCCATCAAGGAGATTGAGAAGAAAGTGTCCTTCGACTTGAACAAGGACCCGAAGCAGCTATCATGGAAAGAGATTGAAGAGCTCATCAAAGCGTTCAAAGAAATCAATTTTATTGCGCCGAGAACGGACGTGTTGCGACCCGTGGGAGAAGAACAAATTGACAAATCCCTCCGAAGCATTGTGGAACCGGAATTTTTATCCGTGGTCACGCGAAAACCCGCGGTGAGAGAGGGAGGGTATCCCTTTCAAGTGGAAGCCGCGGTAGCGTACGGGGGAAACGCCGGACGACGCGTGGGAGAAGAAATGCGACTTGAGAGTATGCGATTCGCGAACCGCGTGCCCCTCCTATTCGATAACGGAGGATGCGGAATCACGGAAGCCATCAAGACGATTGATTGGAAACGGTATGGAATTCGCGACGCGGACCGCGCCCCGTTGACGGTGATGATTAACCTCATCTCGGTACACATCCCCTACACGGGAGCGGGAAAACAAGCCGTGTCGAACGACGAAGAAATTGTGGAAGAAATTCGACTCGCTCTTATGGATGCGGGAAGACGAACGGCGCGATACATTATTGGAAAAGAAAGAGAAAAACTCAAACAAGAAAAGAGACGAATTTACATGAAGTACGCCATCGAAGTGGCGATTGCGCTAGGAGAATTAACGGAGAAACCCCCCAAGCCGATCGAGCACAACCTCTTGGATATTGTGGCGAAACGACTCAAGATTGACGACGAACAAGAAAAGGAAATGGAAAACCAGACGGATGAAGACATCGAAAAGGAAATGAAACGATTAAGCAAACGAGGCGAAGGAAACAAGAAAGGGAAGAAGAAAGAAGACGACGAAGGAGAAGGTGACGAAGAATGACCGCACGAGACAACAAAGATAAGGAAGTCATCAAGAAACTGGAAGCGTTAGGAACGCAACTCGTTCACCAAATTGGAAAAGGAGAAAATCCGACGATAGAACTCCCCGTGCGATCGCTGGGAAATATTTACTACGATCAAAAATCGAAAACGATTAAATTAGGAGAAAAAACGTCCGAGCGACAATTTCTCAACATTGCGCACACGCGAAAATTCATGCAAACCGCACTTGTGGCGAGCGAAATAAAGAAAGTGATTCACCAAAACGCCACGGTGTCGATTCGTGATCTCTACTACGCACTCAAACATACCATTGAGGGAACACAGGAAAACACGTTTGAAAACCAGGGAGAGAGCGACCCCTTAATCGAAGACTTGGAAGCGTCACTCAACCTGTTGCGCGAAGAACTCCACCTCGCCGCTTCCGCAAAAGGAATTATTGCAGGAAACATGATCGTGAAAGACGGAGACGACACGATTGATTTAACGAAGATGGGAAGCGGGGGATGGAGTGTCCCGTCGAACGTGGAAGAAGACCGTGTGGAGATCAAGAAAATAGACGCCTCCTATGTGTTATTCATCGAAAAGGATGCTGTGTGGAGACGATTCAACGAAGACAAATTTTGGAAGAAGAACGATTGTATCATTATCACGGGAAGAGGACAAGCGGCGCGCGGAGAGCGACGACTGGTGCAGCGACTCAACAAAGAACACGGACTCCCGGTGTACGCGCTCATGGATGCGGATCCGTGGGGAATGTACATTTACTCGGTGATTAAACAAGGAAGTATTTCGCTTTCCTATTCGGAAGAGAAACTGGCTACCCCGGCGACTAAATACATTGGGTTAACGGTGGGAGACGTGGAAAAATTCAAGATTCCCAAAGAAGTCACCATTAAACTCAACCAATTGGACGTCAAACGATTGTCAGAATTGCAATCGTACGAGTGGTTCAAAACGAAGAAATGGCAAGAAGAATTCCAACTCATGAAAGACAAGAACATCAAGATGGAGCTGGAAGCCCTATCCAAGAAAGGAATTCGATTCATTACGGAAACCTACTTGCCGCAAAAAATCAAAGAAGAAGACTTTTTGCCATAGTTGCGCACGAAGAAAGGAGACGGCGAAAGACGTTTCTGCAGGGGAGCGTCTCGCAACCTTTATAATCCAGGTTTTCTTTCTCCCAGCATGCGAATCAACTTAGAAAAAGCATTCTCTCCCCGCACGGTAGCCGTGATTGGCGCGTCCCGAAACCCGGGAAAAATAGGATACGTGGTATTGGAAAATTTTGTGAAGGGAGGGTTCAAGGGAAAACTATTCCCGATTAATCCCAACGCGAAAGAAATACTCAACGTAAAGTGCGTGGGGAGCATTTCGAAAGTAAAAGAAACCATTGACTTGGCCGTAATCGCCATTCCCGGAGCACTCGTTCCGCAAGCGATTGAAGAGTGCGGAAAAAACGGAGTCAAAGCCTGTGTCATTATTTCCGCCGGATTCTCGGAAGTAGGAAATCACGAACTCGCCGCGCAACTGGACGCAGCAATGAAAAAATACCCCGCGATGCCGTGCGTGGGACCCAACTGCCTAGGAATACTCGACACTCATTCGGGAGTGGACACGTTATTTTTACCGCGCTACCGACTCATGCGACCCAAACAAGGGAGCATATCGTTTATTTCCCAATCCGGTGCGTTGGGAAGTGCGGTGCTAGATTGGGCGGGAAGCAAGGATTACGGAATCAACAAATTCATCTCATACGGAAACGCGATGAACGTGGACGAAGCGGACTTGCTCGAATACTTGGCGAACGATCCCAAGACTAAGGTGATTTGCGTGTACTTAGAAGGCGTGCGCAATGGGAAAAAGTTTTTTGAAACCGCTAAAAAATACGCGAAGAAGAAACCTATTATTGTGATTAAGGGAGGAATGTCCGAAGCCGGAGGAAAAGCCACCGCGTCGCACACGGGAAGTCTTGCGGGAAACGCGAAAGTGTTTGAAGCGGTAGTGAAACAAACCGGACTCATTCACGCTACGAACATGCGACAAGTATTCGACATGGCGCGCGTACTCGAAACCGAACCCAATCCTAAAGGAAGACGATTGCAAATCATTACGAATGGAGGGGGATACGGCGTGCTGACGGCGGATGCGGCCTCCGAGAGTGGATTGGAATTGGCGCAGATGCAAGAGAAATATCGAAAGCCCATTGTGGCCGCATCTCCCTCGTATGCAGTAATCAAGAATCCCATGGACTTGACGGGGGACGCAGACAACAACCGATTTTTGGTGGCGGTGGAGAATGCGCTGCTGGATAGTGGAGTGGACGCGATCATCATCATTTTGTTATTCCAAGTCCCGACGCTCGACTCGGACATTATTGAGGGATTGAGCGAACACATCACGAAGAGAAAAAAACCCGTGTTGATTGTAAGTGCGGGCGGGGAATACGCGAACATGCACATGAAACTATTAGAAAAAGAAGGCATTCACACGTTTGAGGAACCCGAAGACGCGACGCACGCGCTGAAAGCCCTCATACGGTTTTACGAGAAATAGAAACCGAAACCGTTTCCTCCACTTGAAGGGAAGGGGGAGATAAGATTTCATCTTTCTCTAACAATCGAATCGCCTGCTCGACATTTTCTTTATCCTCGAGCAACGCAAACAAGCGCTTTGCATCCAGGCGCGAAGAGAAAGGAGTTTGCTCCATATTTTTTTCTAACAAAGAAAGACCCATTTGCGCGAGGGAAGCGTTACTCTTGTGCAGGGCGCGCAACTCATCCAAGCGAACCGAAAAGTGTTCGGAATCAAACTTTTTAGACGTAGAAAAAATAGCTTTATCGACGAAGCCCTCGAGGATACGATGCATGTCCACGTCGGCTTGAGAATATCCCTTGGCGAGTGACCCTTTGAATTTTAGACGATACAAGGGAAGTAGCGCGTGCGGGGAAGAAAGATCTTTAGCGATGAGATCGCGCGCGGTTTTCATTACGAAGGAAGGAGTGGCCGACTTGAATTTGACGCAGTGATAGTATAGTTTTCGCTGCCGAGGAATGAAGTGCATTTCCAAAGATTTAGTTTTCGTGTCAAAAATATACCACCCTTTGGGTTTCTGTCCCTCG
>CAYHJZ010000033.1:0-4594 GCA_964357115.1 uncultured archaeon
TTCAAGAAGGTATGGCGTTAATCGGGTAAGCATCGGGGTGGAGTCTTTTGATGAGGAGTTGCATACTCAAATAAACCCCTGATCATTCAAAAGGCTTTGGTATGACTGCTACGCCACCATGGATAGTTGGTGTCCGTCACGAGGAAGAAAATTTTAAGGCAACGCTCTTAGCACTAGAACGTCTAAAAGAAAAAGGGGCTCAAACGATTACAGTAGAACAGGGGTTTGATTTAGAAATAATGGAAGAGATTATTGCGTGGATAAAACGCAGGTATGACCCTACATCGAAATATCACAATAATATAGCATATGAAACAATACTTGGATTTCTTTCTAGAAAACTTTATTTATTACAAAGTTATAAAAGTTTTTTCGGATTGGTTAAGGAACGTGCAGAGAAAATGGGGTTTAAAGTAATACAAGCAGAATCGAAAGGAACATTCAAAGCAGTCCACAAAATGGTATTCGCAAAAATTATTGAAAAATATCCAAATACACATTTTAGTGAAAAAGATATGTATAGGGAAATAGAAACGTACCCTGCCTGGCACGCAGCAATTAATGTACGCGATAGAGATATGACAAAAAGATATCTTCGCCAAAAAACAGACGTAATAGTAGTGGGAGCGGCACACGCAGCCCATCTAATAAATGTACTTCGGGTGCCAGATGAAAAAGCTTCTTTTATTAGTCATGGAAAAATTTATCCGGCAAAAAATGGACAACCTACTTCGTGGAGATTGCGTTTTGCATTATGGAAAGTAAAGAGAGGTAAAAAGAGGAATGAAAAACTCCGAGAAAAACAAAAATCACTCAGAAGAGCGAGATTAAGATCCTAATTCCCAAACGTGTGCTTCTCGTGCACGGTTTGGTAGTTGTGGATTTCTTCGGGTTTGAACCACAAGGCGATTTCTTTTTGCGCGTCCTCTTGAGAAGAGGAAGCGTGAATGAGGTTTTTGATGACCATATCTTTGGCATCCGCCCACGCGTAGGATTGATGAGAAAAGTCTCCTCGAATCGTCCCGGGTTGAGCGGCTTTGGGTTCGGTGCTACCGATCATTTTTCGCACGAGTTCAATCGAGTGAATGCCCTCAAGCACCATCGCGAGCACAGGTCCTTCGGCTAAGAAGTTGACGTTTTGATCTAAGACCTTTTGTCCGCGTCGCACGCCGACATCCGCGTAGTGCGTGGTCGAGTTTTCTCGCGTGGATTGAACCATTTTCATGGCGACGATTTTCAATCCCACGTCTTCGAAGCGTTGTAAGATACGTCCGACGAGTTGTCGCTGAACGGCATCGGGTTTGAGGAGAATGAGAGAGCGTTCCATCATTCGAAACTCACCCTATTTTTTGGTTTTTTCCACAACAGGAACGTCGTCCGTTTTCTTTTGCTTTTCGTGTTGTCGAATCGCAATGTTTGCGGCTTTGGTTTTGGCGTATTCGGCCGTCCAGCGCGTCTTTCGAGGTTGTCGTTTCAAGTGCAACAAGTTTCGTTCGCACTTTCGAGAGCAAAACGAAAAGACTTGCCCGGTTTTTTTGGCAAATAAGAGCCCGGTTCCCTTGGGGATAACTTTACTACAGAAGGAGCAGTCCATGGTTCATCATCTCGCTCGGATTTCCTTGGCTTCGCGTTCCGTGTTTAAGAGAACGAGTTGGTCCCCGACTTTGAGGTTTCCTTTGACGTTGCGTCGTTTTACGCGTCCTTTTTCAGGTCCGTCGAGGATTCGGCATAAGACTTGCGCGATTTCTCCGTGGACGCCGGTGCGTTTGACGACTTCGACGACTTCAGCAGGGGTTCCGTTTTCAGCCATAGAGGATCACCTATTTGCTGAGCTCCTGGATGTTTTTGACGATGTGTTCGAGCTGGGAAGTCATTTCTCCAGCGTCGGTAATGGCAATGGCCGCGGTTCCTACGTGGATTCCGGCTTTTTCTCCGAGTTCTTTTCGGGAAGCAGCGAAGGTGTAAGGGATTTTTTTCTCTTTACACAAAAGAGGGATGTGCATCGTGAGTTCGGGCGGGGACACGTCTTTGGCGATGATGACGAGTTTCGCTTGGTCTCGTTCGATGGCTTTGGTGACTTCGTTCACTCCGAGGCGGATTTTTCCGTTTTTTCGGGATAGTTCAGAAACGAATTCGTTTTGCTGGTTGTTGAGTTCCGTGGGAACATCAAAAGTGGTACTCATGTTTTTTTCACCTCGCCCTTTAGAAAAGGGTTCATTGGCCAGAAAATCAGGCCGGTATACCTCATAACCGGGGTAAAAGTCTTTTAAATGAGAGCCAAGGGATGGGAATTATTGGTAAAGGGAAAAGGATTACTTTGCGGGAGAAAGGGCAAACGCTAGCGGTTTTTGGGGCAGTATTTTTTGTAAATCCGTGGTTTTGATGCGAACGGATTCGGTGAGTAAACCAATGTTGAATTCGCTCTGTTTTCGTTCGAAGATACTTTCATCCAAAAACGTGGCAATGGGGGGTTCGAATCCGAAGGGAGGCACGCTCCCGGGTTCACATCCAGTGGAGGAGAGCACGGTTTCTTTTTTGGCGAGTTGGAGTTTTTTGAATTTGAATCGTTTTTGGAGCGTTCTTAAGTCGAGTTTGAGGTGTGCCGCAAGAAGAGCGAGAATGACGCCGCGTTCGGTTTCTAATACCATGGCTTTCACGCCGTTGCGCACGTCTCCATTGCGAGAGGCCGCGGCTTGTTCGCTCGTGTACACGGGTTCGTGCACAAAATGTTCAAAGGGAATTTTTTTTTCTTTCAAGATGGAAAGAATGCGATCGCGCTCGGCTACACTCATACGGAGTTATTGGGCAGAGCCTTTTTTAGTGTGTGCGTGCAACGCGTTGAGTTCGTCTCGAATGTTTTTATCCGAGTGGAATATTTGTTTCGCGAGCTTCCCGTTCAAGTCGACGAGTTCGTTGTGTTTATCCTCGAGTGCCACAATGCAGTCGGTGATTTGGTGATTGGAATAGCGGACTAAGTACACGGCGACGAGCATGGAGATGAGAAAGAATCCAATCGAAGCAGCGAGTTCAGCGAAGGGCATAGAGCATCACTTCTTGACTTTGACCGCAATGGTGGTTTTTTCTTCGCTCATGTTTTTGTGAGCGTTTTTCACCGAGTGGATTTCTTTTCGGAAGGAATCCTCGTTCACGATCACGGTTTTCGTGAGTCGGGCGTTGAGTTTCATGAGTTCCAAGTTCTTATCGCGAAGGGAGGAAATGCTGTTCATGAGCTGCTGGTTCGAGTAGCGGATGAGAAATACGGCTACCACCATTTGTACGACGAAAAGTCCTAACGATACAATAAATTCAGTCGTCACCATGCGGCATCACTCCTTTCCCAATCCAAGAAGCCGGGATATTAAAGGCTTACGCTTGCGTTGGGCGCGTTGCTCGAGAGTATAGTAACATTGCTGCGTGGAGAGGAGCCCTCTCAACCACGGGGGAGAGGGAATGGGGATGGGTTTGGCAAGCGTGGGTGTCACCGGCGTGTCGTGGTGGGTTTTCCAGTTGGAGTAGAGCAGCCATAAGAAGAACGCGAGGAGGAGGCCAATTCCGGCGTAGAGAAGGAGAGTAAGCCCTTCGCGCGAGAGGAGGGGAGATTGTTGTTCGAGCGTGTCGATGATGGCCGATAGTTTAGTGATGTCGGCGGAGAGTTGGAGGAGTTTCGTGTGAAGATTCTGCAGGTCACCGGCAAGGAGCATGGCTTTGGCGGCAGCGAGTTCTTGTTGAATGTCAAGGAGCATGAGGGCTTCTTCCGCGACGTCGAATCCTTTGCTTTGCAAGTCATCAATCTTGTCGTCGATTTGATCAATACGCAATTCGAGATCGGTGATCACGTGCGCGTAGTAGTCGTTGGGTGATTGTACCACGAAGAGGACTTCTCTTTCTTGTTCCGCGTTGTACGCAAACACCGTGACCACGAGCGTGTGCCACCCTACCGGAGCGTCGAGCGGAATGAAGGGCGCGTACGTGAATGTTTTGGTTTCATTCTCAAGCAGAGAAGTGGAGAAGTTGGATTCCGTGTACGCGTTTCCTTCCGAGTCAATGAGTTGCCAATCGATTTGAATGTTTTCCTCCGAGAAGTCGCCGACATTCACTAACGTGAGCGTGAAAGGATAGCTGAGTCCGAGCGCGGTCTCGTCGTCGTTAGGAATGACGGAGATGTTGATGAGGTGTTCTCCCGTGACGGGGTAGGCTTGTTTTTTCGAGTCGTAGATGACAATCCCGTTGAGCGCTTTGAGAGTCATGACGACGGTGTACTCTCCCGTGTCCACGGGAATGAAACCCGGTTCCACACTCACGGTAGTCAATGCGTACGGCGCGACCGCGGAGATGGTGCGCGATCCCGTGAGGGTGCTGCCATCCGGGAACGTGTACGTGTAATCGAGCAAATAGTCGGCTAGCAGCGTAGTGAGGTTCTGCACGGTGACGTTGAGTTGCGACGGCGCATTTTTGCTCAGGAGGGGAGAAAATTCCATCGAGACAATTTGGGCGCGCTTTCCAACCGATCCGCCGCCGGCGCCGGCCCCGCCCCCCGCCCCCCCCCCCCCCCCCGGGGCCGCGGGTGGCGCGCCGACCCCCCCGGCCCCCAGCC
>CAYHJZ010000033.1:4604-8629 GCA_964357115.1 uncultured archaeon
GCGCTTGCCAACCGATCCGCCGCCCCCACCGCCGCCCCCTCCACCGCCGCCACCGCTGTCGCCGCTGCTTCCGCCCGTGCTCCCCGTTCCTCCCGTTCCCCCGGTGCTAGCCGCAGCCAATACGGTGAATGCACCCGTGGCATCGTGCACGTAGTTTCCACCACAAAAGAAGAGGCTCGACACCGTGTATTCTCCTGCAGGAGTGGGGCCGAAGAAGGAGTAGGTGAATTCTCCATCAGGGAGTTGATTCATGGTTTTGTTCGCATCCGCCACAGCGCCACTGGGATAATAGATTGTGGTGTTCGCATTCACGTCATACACGGCATTCCCGTCCTGATTCACAAGCGTGTTGCGTATCGTTCCGAGCCCGCCGATGTTGATGTCGAATCCGTTGTTGACAAATGCAGTCGTCCAGTTGAGATCGCCCGTGTACAGGTACGCGTTCGCGTCTCCCGGAGTAATGCCGGTTTGGTAAGCAGTAGCGTGAATGAAGTATTGTCCGTTCTGATCAAAGTTGAAGGAAAGCGTGTAGGTTCCGCTGAGGTTATTTGTAAAGTTGACGTCGTTCTCCGACGCATCCGGTTTGGTGATCGTGGCAAAGACATTGGCATCCAGAATGCTCGCGCCGAAAGCGACACCCGTGACGGTCGCGGTAATCGTGTGATTTCCTAACGTGAGGGGACATTGGTTGTAGGTGATGTCGAGCGCGTACGCATTTTCAATCGCAGGAGTCCAGCTCGCTACGGTAGTAGAAGTATTAGCGTGCGCGGAGAGTGCGAGGCATAGAAAAAAGGAGAGCGCTAAGAGTAGGCGCAGTGGGTCGGTAGCGACGCGGTGCATGAGTCGAAAAATGAAAGTGGGTTTAATTAGCGTGCCGGTCCCCGTTTTCGTGCGGGGGTCACGAGGCAGGGTTATCGAACGATAACTCGTTTTTCTCAAACGTTTTTCCGGGGTTTTTAGAAACCAAGCAAACAGTGGTTTTCGAGCATCATAAACTCAGTTTATGATGAAAGCCGAATTATTCGACCGTGATGACGAGGTCAATATAGTTTCCAGATGGAGTGAGGAAGCCGTAGGGAGCGTAGAGTCCCGTGTGTTCGTTGTTCCATTTCTCGTTGAGTTCCTTAGGAGGAGTGACGGGGTTGATGCCAATGTAGTAGGTTCCGGGGGGCGTTCCTTCTTTGAGTTTACCCGTAATCACCACTTTGGTGGCCCAGTTTTCAAAGTAGTAAGGAAAGGTGGGTTCGAGTAGGAAGTAAGGTTGTCCGGTGCTTTCTTCCGATATTTCAATGTCGAAGTATTGCTGACTGAAAGAAGAAGGAATGAGGTGCACTCCCACGTAGTTTTGAATGTTCCACCCGTTCGTCACAAACACCGTGGAGGTGAATTCGGTTCTTCCGTTCGTTTGGAGAGTGTCGTGTTGCACGTTGGGGTAGGTGAGCATGCCGTAGTCTCCCCAATATTGTAAGTCGGGTTCGGACCATGCTTTGAAAGCGAATCGTTTGTTCACGCTGGAGGTTTCGGAACCATTGAAGTAGAATTCGGGTTGCTTGTAGTATTCGGGACCTAACAATCCGATTTGGTATAATCGCCCTACTTGTAAATCGTACGCGACTTCGGGAAAATCCGCGGGAAGAGGAGGAAGTTTCGCAAAAATATCTTCTTCATTTACGAGGCCGCAGCAATTGTAAAAAAATTGTTTTACTTGCTCTACCGATTCGTCGCGGTGTTGCGCGGCGAGTTCAAACAAATCATAGGTGTCGCGGTCGACTTTGAATATCTCTTTCAGATAATTCGCTTTAGATAATTGAGTTTTAAGCGCCTCATTCGTCCCCGGAGGCGAAGGAGGGAGAAGAGTAGTCGAGGCGGTTTCGGATTGTAACACGACGGCGTCGGATGTGGGAGCAAGAGTTTGAGAGAGCAAGTAAAGCCCGCCCAACACGACAACGGCAACCACGATCCAGGATAAAGGAAGAGTGGTTTTTCCGGATTCAGTGTTGTTTTCAGACATGCGAATCATTCCTTCTAAGGAGATAGAATTCTTTTTGTGTTAATAAAACTGTGCAAATGCTTCGTCGGAGGCACTAGCTGAAGTCGCTGCCCAGCTGGAAGGTACCGTTGTGGTCGCCCGCAGAAACAAAGCCGTTTCCGTCTCCCGAAAAGCATAATTGTTGGGATCCGAAGGGAGCAAGACTACTCACAATGCGTCCGCCCGCGGTTTCATTAAACTGGTTAAAGTTTCGGCACGTCGTGGTTCCGGGAGCCGTGGTCGCGTCACCGTTAGCGGAAGCAGTACAGTTCTGTTCCCATCCGCCCATTCCATTCGTGCCGCATCCGCTGCTTCCCAGCCAGACTTTGAGGACAATATTGATATCAGCCCCGGAAAATCCAGCGGCGAAGTTTCCATCCACATTCAAACTAGCTGTTCCTGTGTTGGATACGGTGGCGCCGGCCTGAGCAGAGGTTTGACAATTGGTATCTCCTGCACGATTGGAGTGAGGTACGACGCGTGCCCAGTTACCATCCGAGTCGCTGTCGTATTCGGCCCTTGTTTCGGGGAAAATGAACGCAGTAGAAGTACAGGGAGAACCATAGGAAATAGAGATTGATTTCGCGGAGGCCACAAACCAAGTCATGGTGGTGGATACGACGTTAGCCGAGGCGAATGTGCCTAAGAAGATGAAGGCAATGAGCAAACCGGCAGCAATAGTAGAACGTTTCATGGGAATCTAGTCTTGGTAAGCGACTTTCCTTTATAAACTTGCAGTTTCGTGAGGGAAAAATAGTAACGTACGCAAGCGAGGCGTGCGAGCGTGTTTAAGTATTCGTGAATAGTGCTCTTTTTGGATGGTAGGGATGCAGAAGAGCGTGAGCGAAGCCGAGATTTTTATCGAGAATGCGCTCGAGGCCGACCGCGGCAAAGCCGTGCGAGTAGTAGGGTTGCAAGCGGCGCAAGTGAAGTATGTCGTGCGAAAGATGCAGGACGTGCTAACGTTGAATGAAAGCGCGCGTTGGAAGGAAGTATTAGAGTCGTTTATTCCCCCCATGAGTGAGGACGGGTTGTTGTCGTTTGCGATGAGTGCGCACGAGCGGTTTGAGCAGACGGTGTTGCCGCACGCAGAGGAGTGGTCGCAGAGGCTGAATAACCAGCAGTGGATTTTTGAATTGGAAGAAGCATTGTTGGGCGCACGTCGGACGGTGATGCAACAATTGTCCAAACACCCCGCGATGCGTCCGTATCAGTTGTTTCAACAATTAAGAGACGTGGAAGTGAATGTTCATTCAGCGTCCGCGGAAGAAAAGGCAGAATGGAATGCGTGGAAGAAAGCCGAGTTGGAATTAGAGGAAATGGTTCGTGCGCGCGAGGAACGGGCACTCGCCAAAGACGCTACAACAGTACAACGTTTGATGACGTCGCGGGATGCATTGATTCGCAAGAGACAAGAGGGAATAGCGCGCTGGAGTGAGGTGTGGAAAGAAGTGCATCCTGTCTTAGAGAAATTGGCGAACAATCCTAAGACGTTTGAGAAGTTAGAGAATGCGCAGTTGCGTATGTTGCAATTGTACTTGGCGAATGTCTCCTCGGCGCGTGCTAAAGATGTTCACGGCGCGGGTTTGTCGATGTTGTTGCAGTGGATGGTGCGTTCCCTCGAGGAAAAGAATGGATTGAAGTTATCCGAACGCGCCGAGATGCGCGATGCACTGTTGCGTGCGTTAGAGAATCCGACGTTTGTGAATTATTTTGAAGAGAACGCGCACTTGGATACCGTGATTGAGGCGAATCATCGCGAGACGGTAGAACACCCGGCGTATCGGGAGTTGATGCAGTGGGATGTGGGCGTGCACCAGAAGGAACAAGAGTGCGAAAAAAGAAAAACCGAGAAACGTTTTGATCAACAGTCAGGGCTCAGAGATCCAAGACGTGAACATCATCAGAAAGATGACTCAGTTCAGAGGCGCGGAGACTAACGAGGGCTTCATCGACGTCTACTGGCTGTACGACGACGGCGGCTTGACCCTCCTCC
>CAYHJZ010000034.1:0-8421 GCA_964357115.1 uncultured archaeon
ATAAGAATCCAAAAAAGTGATTCTCGCAGCCACTGAAGATGTCGCCTTCTCGCGCGCCATCTACCTTCTTGACGACGTGAGCAACGACATCAACTTGCCCCCCCATTCTCGCACAGACATCTGGACCATTATCTCCGAACTCGAGGCGCTCAAAGAAACGTTCGGATAGTTGGTCATGACAGAAAACACAAACGAAAAAAACACTCCTATTGTTCCCGCCGAGAACGCGCCTCCGTTTCAAGGACTCGCCCTCGACTACGCGCACCAAAAAGGGCTCATGCTCCAACCCGACGCGTTGGGAAAATTATCTCACCAAATCGACTACGCGCGCATCCTCGACGCACTCGCGAGCGAAAACACATTCATTGTTACGGCGGCCGCCGTCGAACGAAAAATACTCTCCGCGCGCGACGCGCTTTCGAATACTCCTCTTAGTATTCCCGCGCGCACCATTCCCCTTTCGAAAGAATATTCCTCCAACTATCGCATCCTCCACCACCTCAACTATTCGGGAAGCTCCGACTCGAAAGGAAAGGCCAACGACTTCCTCCAACTCTTTCAAGACAAATACGATTTCTTATCCAAAGAACTCAAAGCAAGAGGATACCAACCCAAACCCTTATCCAAAATCGATCGACAGGGACGCGACGAAGAATTTGATATCGTCGTCATGGTTGCGGAAAAAACCGTCACGAAGAACGGACACGTGTTGTTGAACGTGGAAGACTTAGAAGGAAACGCCAAAGCCCTTATTCCCGCGTCGGACGAAGAACTCATCACGAAAGCCAAACGCATCACGGATGATGACGTGATTGGAATGAAAGTCAAACTCGCCCGGACGGGAGAACTCATGATCGTCAAAGACTTTTCATGGCCGGACCTGCCTCATCGAAAAGCCAAGACGAGCGACGTGGACCTAGGAATGGTCATCACCTCCGACATTCACATTGGGAGCAAACTCTTCCTGCGCCCGTGGTGGGAAAAATTTATTTCATGGATGAATCGCGAAGTCGGAACCGAAACCGAAAAAGCACGCGTGGGAAAACTAAAATACTTAGTCATCGCCGGCGATCTCGTGGACGGCGTGGGAGTATTTCCCAATCACCTCGCCGAGCTCGAAGTAAAAGACATTTACGAACAATACCGACAATTCGAAAACTATTTACAACAACTTCCGGAGCACTTGGAAATATTCATCACGCCCGGAAACCACGACCCGTGTCGCTGGCACGATCCGCAACCCCCCGTGCTCAAGGAATTCCTTCCCAATCTTTACCAACAAAAAAACATTCACTTTCTGCCGAGCCCTTCATGGATTGAAGTCGAGGGACACAAGACGCTCATCTACCACGGCTCGGGTGTCATCGGCACGATGTTCGCACTCAACATTCCTCCCACAAAACCCGAGGAAGCGATCAAGGAATTGTTGATCAAGCGGGACTTGATGAGTATGTACGGCTCCAAACACCCGTACGCGCCCGAACCCAAAGCCCACATGCTCGTGCGCGAACTCCCTGACATTTACATTGGGGGGGATAATCACTACAACGCCTACGCCCAATACCGAGGAACCACGATCATCAACAACGGGTGCTGGCAAACCACCTCGGCGTACGCGGCGAGCAAAGGATTCATCAACACGCCCGGGCGCGTACCCCAATTTTTTTTCAAAGATGCGAGCATTCGCGAAAGCCGCTTTGACAAAGCTCCCGAGAATGAGGAACCGCTCACGGAAACCAGTAGCGGGGGACACGTATGAAGATTCACATGCTTCCCGGCATTCGCGCGGACGCGCACACGATGGATTACTTCCACACGCTCGTGAAAAACGTGAACGATCAATTCGACCTCGCCCAACGCGCGCGAAACACGGGGTTTGATGTTCATTCTGAAGTCGAATGCATTCCCGTGACCGACTTGGGCGACCGAACCGAGAAACTCGCGGGGCCGATAGGAATTGCGCAGCGCTTTCGTGACGTGCTCACTGAGCAAAAAGAAGACCGAATGAAAACGATCTTCCAACTATTCAAAGAAATTATTCTCGAGGAGGGAGGGTGGTATCACGAGCCCAACATGGAGAAGCGCGTCGAGCAAGGAATCAAAACCTGCCTCGTGATCATGACGGAAGGCGTGGTTGTGGCGCCGCTGGATGGGCTCCCGTATGTTAAACTTGGAAAAAACTCCGACGGAACCCAATTCGTTGACATTTATTTCGCCGGACCCATTCGTGCGGCGGGAGCGAGTGCGGCGGTGCTGCCTCTCATTCTCGGGGACTACGCGCAACACTTGCTCGGATTAGGCCGCTTCATTCCTACCGAAGAAGAAGTGGAACGCTACGCGGAAGAAGTCAACATCTACCAAACCGACGTGGTGTCACGACAAATCAAAATGACGCTGGATGAATTACGCATCATCGCGCGCGGCTGCCCGGTGTGCATGAACGGTATTCCCACCGAGGATGTGGAAGTCACCGTGCACCGCAACCTGCTGCGGGTTCCCTCCAACCGCGTGCGCGGGGGAATGGGACTCGTCGTCACGGAAGGATTGGGACTCAAAGCCCTCAAAGTCATGTCGTGGGCGAAACAACTCGGACTCGACTGGTCTTTTTTGGAAAAAATAGTTAAGGTGGAAAAAAAAGCCGACCAAGTCGTCGAAATCAAACCCAACTGGAAATACTTAGAAGGCGTGGCTGCCGGGCGACCGCTCATTGCCTACCCTTCCGAATGGGGGGGCTTTCGTCTCCGGTATGGACGTTCGCGCAACACCGGGTGTGCGGGAAAAGGAATCAATCCCGCGCTCATGTACTTACTCGAAGAATTCATCGCGGTGGGAACGCACGTGCGAATCGAACGACCCGGAAAGGCCGCGCAACTCTTCCCCGTGGAAACCATCGACGGTCCGACGGTGCGACTCAAGGATGGAACCGTTAAACAAATCAACACCATTGAGGACGCGCACGTCGTTCGCCCCCTCGTGGAAAAAATACTTTTTGTAGGAGACATGCTCGTCACGGTGGGAGACTTTCGAAAAGCCGCGCATCCCCTCACGCCAAGCCCCTTCGTTCCCGAATGGTGGGTGCAACTCGTGAAAAAAGAAATCGAGAGCGGAAAAACATCTTCCATTTCCACGGAAAAAATAATTGTAAATCCCTACTCTCCGGTTTCCATTCAGGACGCAATCCTCCTCTCCCGTGAACTCGGCGTGCCCCTCCACCCTACGCACACGTGGTTTTACTCTGGATGGACGCCGCGCGAGACACGACATTTCATTCAAACTCTCATTGACGCCAATGACGCGAGCCTCGGACTCGGGGTTCTTCAATTTCCTCCCGCGGATGGAAAGGAACTCAAACGTCTCCTCGAAAAAGCCGGAATTCCTCACCGCGTCACGGAAAAAGGAATCCTCTTCGACGAAAACGTCTCCGAGGCGCTGCGCCTCTCCACGCACCACGCGCTTCCCCTCGAAACGGAAGACGAGACTACGCTCTCTTTACTCTCGCACGCGGCCGGCATTCTCATCCGAGACAAAGTCGGAACTTTCTCCGGCGGACGAATGGGACGACCCGAAGCGGCGACTCCGCGACTGATGAAAGGAAACCCCCACGTGCTCTTCCCCATCGGTTTGACTGGAGGGAACACGCGCAGCATCAACAAGGCCGCTGGTCTCACGCTCACGAAAGGAAAGGCGCGTCGTGAAACGAATGGAAAAATATCAATTGAAGTGGGCTTGTTTGAGTGTCCCGGGTGTCGCACGATTGCAGCGCGGCGCTTTTGTATCCGCTGCCAAAAAAACAGCGTGCCCGTGTACACGTGCACTGACTCGGCGTGCGCTTCGATCAACACGCAATCCCGTTGCACGCGGTGCGGAAAGCCCGCCAAACGAGGAGAAGAATCCTCGATTGACTTGCGACAAGAACTCGAATGGGCGGCTAAGAATCTCGTGGAGCGCATTCCCGAACCCGTGAAAGGAGTCAAAGGACTCATCTCGGATGAAAAGAACGCCGAGCCCATGGAGAAAGGAATCCTCCGCGCGAAACACGACCTGCACGTCTTCCGCGATGGAACGTCACGATTCGAACTCTTGAATGCGCCCCTCACGCACTTCTATCCCAAAGAAATCAACCTCACCGTCGAACGTGCGCGCGCACTGGGTTACACGAAAGATGCGGAAGGAAACCCCCTCGAACGCGACGACCAACTCGTTGAGATGTTCGTGCAAGACATTATTGTAAACGAAGGGTGCGGCGACTGGCTCCTGCGCTGCGCGCAATACGCGGACGACCTGCTCGTCAAATTCTACAAACTCACTCCCTATTATTCAGCTAAAACTCGCGACGATATGATTGGTCACCTTGTCATCGGACTCGCCCCCCACACGAGTGCGGGAATCGTGGGACGCGTCATCGGGTACACCAAAACCCGCTTGGGGTGGGGGCACCCGTACTTCGTCATGTGCAAACGCCGCAACATCGATGGGGATCAAGACTCGGTCATGCTCCTCATGGATGCACTGCTCAACTTCTCGCACACGTTTTTGAGTAGCTCGCGCGGCGGACGAATGGACGCTCCCCTCGTGTTTACGGTGGCACTCAACCCGCAGGAAATCGACGATGAAGTGCACGAAATGGAAACGTGTGCCATGTATCCCCCTTCCTTCTATGAGAAAACTCTCACGTACAGCGAACCCAAAGTCGAAGAAGTTCCGGTGGTGAAGAAAAAATTAGGAAAAGAAGACCAATACACGCATCTCAACTTTTCTCATACGACTTCGGTCTTTGACAAGGGACCGACGCAGAGTAGTTACACCAAACTCCAAAGCATGGAAGACAAGCTGGACGCGCAAGCCAAACTCCAACAAAAACTCGCTCCCCTACAATTCCAAGACTCGCTCGAACGCGTGATTGTATCGCACTTGTTCCCTGATATTATTGGAAACACGCGCGCCTTCTCGCGACAAACCTTTCGCTGCACCAAATGCAACGCCAAATACCGCCGCCTCCCCCTCACAGGACGTTGTCAAAAATGTGAAGGAGGCAATGTCATCCTCACGATCGCGCAAGGGAGTGTGCGAAAATACTTAGAAATTGCCAAAAAAATGATTTACACGTACGATTTATCCATGTACATGAAGCAACGCATCCAACTTGCCGAAACCGAAATCAACGCACTCTTTCCTCCCGAAAAACAGACCCAAAAAAGCTTGTTTGAGTTTGCCTAATTAGGGCAGACTCGGCCATTGAATAAATCCGATAGCGAGCAACACGAGAAGAATAAACACGAGCACCACAACCACTCCTAAACGATTCGGGTGCTCCTTGTGGGGCTGAAACACTAATACTACATGCGTGAGCCACTCTCGAAAATAGTCTATCCACCCGGACGGAGATTTCAAATCGGAAAGCGTTTCCTTGAGCACTTCCCCGTGTGACTTTCCTCGGTAGGGAATCTCGGCGCCTTCGTCTAATTCTCCGGAGAAGGCACTCATTCGCAGGGTGAGGGGCTCTTCGTCTAATTCTACTTTGAAAATCCACGAAGGAAGGTACACCAACCGCATCCCCGAAATGAGAACATTGACTTTAGGAACGTGTTCCTGCGCCGCAATCTTTATTTGCGCAATCGCCCGCGCCTCTTCTCCATTCAGCCGGGGCTCCTTGATCTTGAACACCGCCTTTTCGATGGGAATGAAACTCTTCAATAAGGACTCGGGGGAAATATTCTCCGCCGCCGCGTCATCGAGGGCGCTTGACACGGCATTCACGCATGAAATTCCCTCCGTGGACTCCTCTACATTCTTCGTCTTGTTCTCATCCGTGGACTCGACGAACGAATGATAATGAAAATAGAAAAAAGGAACAAACTCTAACAATGGGTTTTCCACGACGATGTTTCCCCACTCATTGGCATCCAACTCCTCGTGAATGATCTCCACGGCTTCGGCGAGATTAATCTTGACCGCGACGTGAACGAGCTCAATGGGCTCGGGGGGCTTAACCATGACTAGGGAAAGAATCACGGGTTAAAAAAAGAGGCGGGAAGAAAGAAAATAAAAAAAAGAAAAAGAGAAGGAAAGGCGCCCTACTGTTGGGGCATCTTTCGCTTCATAATTTTGACGCGAGCGGGAGTAATCAAAATTTTTCCCTGCGCAATTCCGGCAATATCGCCATCAATTCGAGAAACCAAGTCCTTAATTGAAATCACGGCGTCGCGAACCCCTTTAGGATTTCGCTTCTGAGCGTCTTCAATATTCAACAAGACCAAATTTCCTTCTTTCAATTCGTGTTCCACGGCAGGCATATCTTCCATGCTGCGAAGCGTCATGGGCTTCACGTAGGCATCCGCATCTTCGTACACGGCTTCCTCTTCCACATCCATGTTGTTGAGGAATTCCTCGACATCCACTTGCTCGGTCTGATTTGTAAAAACTCTATCTAAAAAGCCCATTGTTCTTCCCCCTGGTATTCGGCCAAAAAAGGCTGTGTTTTCCTTATAGGCACTTTGATCTTATTAAAGGTGTGCGTGAATGAGCGAAGTTTGGTACGACTAAAATTTTAAGCACCAAACGCTAATTCCCCATCATGCCCCGACGACGCGGAATCCTTTTGCGACCGGAAGATATATCCCACGTGCGCGTTACTGGAAAAACGAATGCCTCGTCCTATCGACGAGGTAATGAATCATTTTTGCGCGGAAGGATATATGTGCATTCCCGCGCTTTCCTCTCTCCAGGGCTTCGATCTTCTCAGCGCGTGTTTCTCAAGCGCGTGGCTGACAGGGAGGTTGCCGAGCACGAGA
Organism: uncultured archaeon; assembly: GCA_964357115.1. Lineage (GTDB taxonomy): Archaea > Iainarchaeota > Iainarchaeia > Iainarchaeales > VGJJ01 > VGJJ01. The sequence goes on from CAYHJZ010000034.1 coordinate 6,792, forward strand.
TGTCCATTCGCGTCAAATTGAAATCCTTAGGACTTCCGGTTCTCAAAGCAGGAATTGTCGAGATTAAAGAAGGAGAAAACGCGGGCGTTTATCTTGCTCAAGAGCCTTTTCTCCGAAAAGGCGGGGAAAGCGTTCTGATTCCCATCAATTCGCAGTATAGCGAGCACCCTGAACATCCGACTTTCCTTTCCACGCTTCGCCCTGCCAAAGACAGGCGCCTCATCGAACAACTCGCGAAAGAGACTGCACTCTTATTTAACGCTGGATTTGCCCCTTTTCGCTTTGATTATTACGGGTTTTACCGAAAAAAGGACGGATCGTGGCATCATGTCATTATGGATGTAGAAGAAATACATAAAGTTGGAGTGAACCACTCGATGATGAGCGCGCGCATTCGGAACATGTTAAACGACGTAAAACACGGAATCGGACAACCCCCTCTCACTAAAGCCAGGTATTGGTTAGATGGCCGTCACCCCATTTACAAGCTGTTTGAGCGTGCCTTTCTCAGGAACCTTAACCCTGGCTTTGGAGTATACGAATCAACGCGGTTTTGAAATCCAAACACGGAACCTTAAAATGGGTTTCAGGATGTTAGAGAATAGGTTGCCATGTCCCTCCACCAATTCTTTGAGTCCGAGTTCTCCAAACCCACCGTCTTTCTTGATCGGGACAAGATCATGCCCCATTACACGCCGCAAAACCTCCCTTTTAGAGAAGAACAATCCAAATCCATCTCCTCTGTCGTCGCCGTCACGCTGCGCGGGCAACGACCGGACAACGTCTTCATTTATGGAAAACCCGGAACGGGAAAAACGAGCACGGCAAAGCACGTGATGGACGAACTCTGCTCGTATGCTAAAGGAAAAAACCTCGTGATTCACTACGTGTACATCAACTGCCGCACGCACAACAAGAAATACAAAGTCCTACTCAAATGCCTCCACCAACTCTTCCCGGATCAACCGGACAAAGCCTTCCAAGGATACTCGGCCGCGTACTTGTATGAGAAACTCGTCGGATTCGTGCGGGATAAAGAAAATCATTTCATTATGGTTTTAGACGAACTCGACAAAGTCAAAGACTTGGACGAACTCATCTACTCCATCACGCGAAGCAACGACGACCTTCCTAAGGGGGGCATTTCCATTATTGGGATTTCCAACAACCTCCTCTTCAAGGACGCGTTGGACCCGCGAACTAAATCCTCCTTATGCCAGCAAGAAATGGTCTTCCCTCCCTACAATGCGGAGCAACTCCAGACGATTCTCTCCGAACGCACGAAAGTGGCATTCGCCCCTAACGCGGTCGATATGAGCGCGGTTCAACTCGCTTCTGCGATTGCGGCACAAGAAAGCGGGGATGCGCGCACGGCGATTAAACTATTGCTTCGTGCCGGTGAACTCGCCGACGACGAAAAACAAACCCTCGTCACCGATTCGCACGTCAAACGCGCCCGCGCGTCCGTGGAACAAGAAATCATCATGGAACACATTCAAGTCCTCCCCGAACAAGAAAAACTGGTCTTGTATACAATTGCGTGCATGACCCTCACCAAAAAACCGATTCAAAAACTATCCGGGGAACTCGTGGAAGGACAACTCTTCAGCGGAGAAATTTTCGAAGAATA
>CAYHJZ010000035.1:0-8328 GCA_964357115.1 uncultured archaeon
CGCGGTGTCTTTGAGCATGTTCTTCTTGTCGCACGGCGCTGTTCCATTCTTCCTCTTTTTGTCGGGCGCGTGAGGCCGCAAGCTCGCGAGTGATTCGATCGACTTGTTCACTGTCACGCGCTTTGGCATTGCGCCAAAAACGAAGTGTTCGGAGGAAACGAAAGCGTGCGCGCATGGGGTGGTAAATGATGCCTCTGAATAAAATCCTTTATTTATACATAATTAGATTTTCATTAACCTTTATTCAAAATTGAGTGTATTTTTCCATTCGCGGAATAAAACGCAAAAATAGAGGTTATCCCGTGAGGGGGTCGAGTTCTGCGATTCTGGGTTCGGAGTTAATTTGTCCTCTTTTGGTGCCATTTGATGTGCATTTTGAGGCAGATAATTTGGGCTCTTTTTGCCAATAATGCCATTATTGGGTGTTTAATGGCACTTTTGGCATTGAATCCCCCTTTAATCCACTAATATGCGGGATAATCATTCTTATCCCGTATTTTGCCCTAGGCAAAAATCAAGAAAATGAAAAGATGGCGCGAGTTGGGGGTGGCTGAATTGAGGTGCTCTTTTTGGGCCGGTGGCGGAGCGCTACTAAATTATGTAGTTGTTTAGTTAACTTTCCTTCAATTAACTTTATTACTTTTGTGCGGGTGGGTGGTGTATGGCTGAAAAAATATACAACAAACTCGTCCGGGATCGCGTGCCGGAATACATTCATCAGAATGGCGATGTGCCGATGACGCGTGTGTTGAGCGAATTGGAATTTGTGGCAGCCCTGAAGGAAAAGCTCGTGGAAGAGGCCAAAGAAGTAGGGGTGGCTGAGTCTAAACTGGAAATTCTGGAAGAATTAGCGGATTGCCAAGAAGTCATTAATGCGTTAACGGCGGCGATGGGGGCGTCGCCTCGACTATTGAAATCGATTCAAGAACGAAAAGCACTGGAGAAAGGAAACTTCTCTCGACGACTATTCTTAGAAAAAGTGGAAGAAAAATAGTGTTTGATTTTCTAAAATAATTTGCCCTGTCCTAAATTGTGCGCTTTTTTCCGTATGTGTGGCTCCAATCGAAAATCTTCCGGGTTTCCTTTTCCATCCGGCATGATTTTTTTACGAATTCATTCTCTATAAACCCTACTTGGAAAATAGTTTTAGAATTTCTAAAACACTATTCAATCAACTTTTTATTTCGGGGGTGCCTCTCTGTGAAATGAGTTCTCCTCGTCGTCCTCGAAAACGCCGTTTCATCCAGAAAATGGTTCCTCCTATACAACTGCTCTCGGATTCCCGTGCCCACGCGAAACGAGCGGACGAGCACGGCCGAACGGCGCTTACTGCACTGCGCGATGGAGATGGGTTGCTCCTTACTTCGCAAACGAAAGGCAAGCCGCCCTCGACTACGACCATTGATGCTTCTAAAGTGCGTCGCTTTTTGCAATCCAACACCGACTTGATAAATTATGCTAAGCAGGAGCAGCGAGCAACGCTAGACAAACTGGCCCGATTGCGCGAAAAACGAAAACAAGGAGTGGTGGGGCTCGCACGAAAATTTCTCGCAGGGAAAAAAGCCCGTGGACGACTGCAACGAAGAGGGAAATAAACATTCTCCGTTTTTCTAAAACTATTTTACTCGGCTGTTTTTATTCTGCGGGCGAATAAGAATAACATGCCTCGTCGGAGACGATTTAGTAGAATCATTAACCACCATATCCGTAAAATTCATGAGGGGTGGGTGGAGATAAATGCGATTGATGCTCACCTCATTGCGACCAATGAGGAGCGAAAAAGAAACCGAGACCTTGCTATTGCCTCTCCTTTTCGTCCTGATGAAGAAGTAGAGAAGGATTATCGCGCGGATGCGAGATTAACCCGGATTCTTCAAGAAAAATCGAAAGAAAAAAACATGATTGCGGAAAAAATTGGAGTGAGGCGGCATAGAATACTGGAAGAGCGAGAGCGCCGAAGGCAAGGAATAGTGGGTTGGATTCGCTGGATATTGTCGGGAAAAAAAGTACAAAAACGATTTCGACAAATCCAACAAGCTAAACAATAGGGCAGTCTTTGAATTCTTCCAAGAGATTCTTTTGGAAAACCAGGCGAGAAATCGCTTCCGCCGTCATTTTGACATCGGTTAACGCGTGATGGGGAGAAGGCTGGGACGGCAAGCCCACGAGTTTGAAGATAGCAGTTGTGTTCAAGTTGCTGCGTTGATATTGTAACGGAATTTCTTTATTATGTCGCAAACAATGGGTGTAGGCGAGCGAATGCATATCTACAATGCGCTTTCCCACGCGGTTGGCTAGTTTTTCTCTTTCCAAACTCGCATTCAAAAAACCTAAATCAAAATGAACATTCTGCCCTGCAATCGTTTGATCGGAAACAGGGGCCATCCACTCAAACAAAGCAGTCAGTATTTCACTTTGAGATTTTTTGTTAGAATGGACAACTTGCTCGTGCGTGAACCCATTCACATTCAACGCTTCCTGCGTTATTTCTGCTCCTTCCCAAATGCGGCACTCTTCGTAAAAAAAGTTTTTGGGGTTTGAAAAATCCATTGCCGCAATGCTTACGATGGCATTCTTCTGCGGATTCAAACCCGTGGTTTCTACGTCGAGGACGATCATGCGTTGCTGCCCTTCACTATTACGGAAGGACTCGCGACACTGTCTCCCAAAATCGGAGTGGCTTCTTGCTTGGGAATGATTCGCACTTCCCCGGTTTGTCCTATCACAGGATCGCTCACTACCGTGCGGTCGCATCGATACGCGTGAAGGTCTACTCCACCCACTACTTTACAGGAGAAGGGTCCTTCATCGCCTTGTCCTGCTTCGGGCGTACAACTCGTGTGATCTCCCGTGCAGCGTCGTGCCCAGATTTTGTATTTGAGGGTGCATCCGGCTACTGCTTCGCACTTGGCGCGGTTCGATTTCATTTCAGCAATTTGTTGGTCATTTTCTCTTCCGGCTAACGCGTTACATGCTTGAATGGCTTCGCCGAGAGCGGCGATGAATAAATCATCATCCTGACCTGTGGCAGAAACGACTCCCACTTCATCTAAAAAATCGTCAGGACACGCTTCTAATTCGGGTGCCGGGGGAGTTTCATCATTTGATGTGGTGGCGGAAACAATGGGTGATGAAAAAATAAGTCCGGTGAGTCCAATTACGACGAGTAATCCCAAAATGCAGGCGGTTACGTTAGAGTGATTCATGAACTATTCTCCCGATACCGGTGGCAACGATGGGCCTTTAGGGGGAGGTTCCATTCCGGGGTGAGGCAACACGATGGGGCGGCTGCACGAATATCCTTCAATGTCATACTGTCCTGACACCGTGCACGTGAAAGGTCCTATTTCCCCAACAATGGGGGTACAATCCAAGTAGGTTCCGTCGCACGTGTCCGCGGTCACCGTGTGGGCAAGTTTGCAACCCGGAACGGCTTCGCACTTCTTTCTATTTTCTTCTAATTCTTTCGACTGTTCCTCATAGCAAGTGAGAAGGGATAACGTGCAGATCTGTTCAGCGGTGCCGAGCGCAGTAGAAAAGTCAGCATCCGTTCCGGATCCCGTCTTAAAGCACCCGTCATCCTCAAAGTCGGTGGGGCAAGCGGGTAAAACGGGGGGATCTCCAGTTGGCGCGGGGACGGGCTTCCGATGCCCTTGAAATGCGGCCGCGTCGGTGGTTGAAAAAATGAGCCCGATGGTTCCAATCAAAATCAATACGCCTAGTGCTCCTGCAATAACCATTGAATAGTGTGACATGGTTTACTTTCTCCTGTGTCCTATATACCACCCCTGCTGGCCACCTATTTAACCATTTGGACAAGTAATGTAGAAACCAGGGTTTTTTTACGACAAATGAGGAAAAAACCCACGCGCATGTTTTTATGTCATGAAAACTCTTCTTCAGTATGAAACCACTACGTCGATTCATTTCGGGATGGCGCGGACGAAGCGGAGCTCCAAAACCCGTGCCAAGCACGAAGCCTCCGCTGCCTCGCTCGGCGGTACTTCAACGCCGAAATCGCCGCATCTTAGGAAGTGTAGCAGCGGGAGGGTTAGTTGGTGCATTTCTCCTGTTCCTGGGACTCCGACCTCAACCTGTTCAACGGCATTCTAATGGAACGCGCGTGCCGCATGTGGAACCTCACTCGGGACGAATACCTATTCTAGCAAGTGAAAGCGGATCAGGAAGACTATCTATCCCGAGACTTCCGAGAGAAACATTCGAGGAATTTCAACAACGGGTTGCTCGAGAACGACAATCAGGAACGGCTAATCCCAACACTACGACTCCCAATCCTTACGTTCGTACGCTCCGCACTCGCTTCCCTGTGTATGAACTCGAAGAATCCCTTCGTTATATTACACGGGAACGACTCGAAATGATTTCTCGCATCGATTTAAGTCGACCCAACTGGGTGGCAGCGGAAAACATGTCGCTGCAAGATGCGCTCACTTCGGCGCAAAATGCCATTCAGCGCGATGGACTCGTGCAAGTAGAAATCACTTCCATTGATCCTCGAACCAATCAACCCATACGACAAAAAACCATGTTGTATGTTGAAAAAACGGAAAATGGTTCTCTTCATATGCGCTCATTCGGACCTCTCACAAATGATCCCCAATTTGATGCAGATAAATCGCACGGGTGGAAAGCCACGAGCACGGATCTCGCGACGTGGTTGCAATTGAACAGCAGCTCCGGCGTTCAACCCCAAATAATTGAAACCTACGCGCCCCAACCCTAATGCGTGTACATCGTTACTTTCATTGGTAATCTCGCATGACCCCTCGCTCTCCTGATTCATTGATTAAAGAACGAGGATTTCACCGCAACGAAATGGAACAAATTCTTCGTCGAATGGCGCAGCTCGAACGACTTCGCGAACGAAGCACCAATTCTTCATTTCGAGTAGCCATTCGCCGCGCCATTGAGAAAAGACTATTTCGATTGGAAAAGCAGTTTCAAACTCACCAAAACGCGATGGAAGTTATTGAGGATCGCCTCGAAGCGCGAGAAAAAAGAAAAAAGAAACAAATAAGAGAATGGATGTTGGGCATTCCCATCTTGCGGGGAATACGTCGTGCGGCGTGGAAAGTGAGAGCGCGTTTTCAGCGAAGAAAAGGATAGGGATTTACTGAAACGAATGGACGCACAAAATACCTTCAGGAGGAAAAGGTAAGTATTTATTCACGCGGACGGTTGGACTGTCATGCCTCAAAAAAGTAATAAGGAAAAGCCAGAGGATGAATTAAGGCGACTTCAATCGGATTTTACACGAAATAGCAATGAGATGGACCGCCTACTCGCCAGGAGAAAACAACTGGCAGACATGATTGGATCGTATGAATCCACTCACTCCACTGCTTCTAAACAAAAAAAAGAAATGGTGTTTGTGACTGGGAGTCGTCTCTCCCGCTTGCGCAACCAAATCACGAATGGAAAAGCCCCTGCGAGTAGTGTGCGAAGAAAAGCTACCATGCGCAGCGACACTACTGTTTTTTTTGAACAAAAGCTCGACGATCTGCGTCGGGTTGAAGCTGAAATTTCCAACTTCAGAAGGGTTCGTTCCAATCTAAATCAGAGGATGAATGAATTACTATTACAAAATCCCACGTGGAGCGGATTATCCGCATTAAAGGTCCGACTTGCCCGCAGCGAAACGGAGTTAGCGAATGCGATTGCACGAAGAAATCAATTTGAGGAAATGGTAAGAAATTATAGTGAAAAAATGGGGCAGGACTCCAAAGATACCTTCTCCGTTGCCCAATTAAAGAGGAGAAAAAAAGAATTAAATGAAGCGAGGGACGAGGTAAATGAACTCCATAATGAAACTCTGGGATTAAGGGGAAGGATTAAATTTATCCAAGCAAAACATCCCATTCGCACATTCTTTAGTGGAATCGGAGAAAAAACACGATTCAAAAAAAAATCCCCGCAAGGAAGATTTTCTCGCCAACCAAAGAGGCGCGCCCGCTAAATCCCCTCCTTTTTTATTCGCGCCACGCTTTCTAGAAGAATGCCCTCCTCGCCCACCTCTTCCTTACGCTGGCTCCGCGAACAAATGCAAACACTCGTGACGGATCTTGACCGCGAAGTCGGAGCCTATCGGAACGGGCGTATCTCCAACGGAATGATTCGCATTCGCTATTGGAAAGATGGGAAACTCATCGAACGAGAACTCCCTCTGCGCGAAGCGCGAGTGAAAGCCCAGTATGCGTGGAAACAACTCCGCTACTGGAATGGGGCCCTCGCGAATGTGGACGAAACCTTAGGGGAACGACGACTGGCTGAAAGAAGAGTCGAAGAAAAGGGGACGCGAGGATGGGGATTCTTTTCGCGAAGAAATTCAGAAAGAGCGGGAAGAGTCGTGCAAGGGAATTTTAGATCCACGTCGAATCGTCGACGCGTGGCGTAGGGACTCTCTCTTCAGAAATATTTCTTCCCCTTAGGCTTCAAAAACCCTCGATTTAGTGCGGCGTTGGCGCGTTGAATTTCATCAGCTTCGCGGCGAGACACCTCTCTCCACCCCGCATTCTTCACGCCAAACTCCCCCGTCTTTCGAGCGACTAAACGAACCATTCCTCGCGTATCCACGTAGCGAGCAAAATCATTTACTTGCATTCCTGCCGCACGCAACACGCTTTCGGCGTCGGATTTGGTTAGGCGGGTTTTATCACTTAATTTTTTTGGCATTCCATCTGGAAGAATATTTCCTTTAAATAATTGAAGGGACGTCCATGCCGTAATGCTTCCGATTAAACAAATGGGAATGATTCCATTCGTCGTAGCAACCGTTCTAGTGGTTGTTCTCCTGTACTTTTTTATGCAGCTTCCTTCGGCGGGAATAGGGGATGCGTCCCAGTATGTGTGTTCTGCGCAAAATATTTCCCAAAATGGTTTCTTTCCCGGAAACTGGTACGCGTCCGGATTGGGTTATCCATTGATGATTATTCTAACCCACTTCTTAGGTTTCGATTGGGAATGGGGCGCGCGCATGCTTTCCCTCCTCGCCGCGTTGGCTCTACTATGGTTGATCGGAGACACGCTTTCTCGTTTTTTTAATGATTCAAAAGCATTCCTCTACATCCTTCCCTTCTTTTTTACATATGATTTTTTGACCCATGCTGTACTCGGTTACGTGGGGACTATTTTTACTTTTTTTATTTTCCTTTCTCTTAATTTATGGCTACGTGCTCACGAAAAAAAATCAACTTCTCATTCGGCTAACTCTCATCCAATACTTCCTTCCGCGCTCGCTTTTGGAATTGCTATTTGGACGCGCACGGCTTCCCTATTCTTTATTCCTTTCTTCATTCGCGAAGCATTCCGCTTTCACCGTACTAAGAATCACTTTCTCGCGTATGGAGTGGTAATTCTATTTATTTTCGCAGCGGCTTTTCTGGCTTCCTTCAACACGCGAGATGATACGTCTCTTTCCTATCTCCCTCTTACTGCATTCGCTGATGCGGTTTTTCCCAACGTCATCTACTATTTTTTGTTGTTCGTGCAGCAGTTCCCCGTCATCCTTCCTTTTCTTGTCTTTGTTCCCATTTCTCTTAGTGCGTTATCGCGCTCCCGCTTCTACTTTTGGGTTATTCCCTCAATACTCGGCGTGTTATTTTTCCCTCTGGGAGTAAATCTCTATTACCTCTTTCCCGTGATCCCCTTTCTCTTGTACGCGGGTTTCAAGGGGATGGATACGCTCTTTCACCGATTTTTCTCAGTGCGAGTGAAAGAATACGTAGTAGGGGGCGGAGTCCTCTTGTCTATCCTCATTCTCTTGCCCGGAATAGGGTTGCTTCCCCATACGGTTGAAAGGTATCAGGAAATTGATGCGGGTTTTTCTTTTTTAGATCACGAATATCGCGCGGGAAAGTCATTCCTACTTATCACCGGACGCGAGGGAGAACTCTTTGCTACACGCTGGGGAAATGCTCAATCGTGCAACTTCAACCGCGGTCCTGAAATGATTATTCACCCCTACACCGTGACTCATTTGTACAACCAGAGCGATAATTCCATCCATCGGGAGGCAGCACAGGAAAAAATCGATGCGGCACGCAAGAAAGGAATTCCCATTTATGTTACGTCGTCGGCCTACGTGTTTGCACACGAGGGATGGTGTCCTGCACTCGGGTGCATTTCACTTCCCACACCCCAACCTATTCCCGTGTTTCAGAAAGGGGTGTTCATTTTGTATGCTGCACAGGTTTCTGATAAATCGTAAAAGTATGCCGCAATTCTCCGCGAACGTGTCCTTGGATATAGTGCACGGGCACAAATCCATTTTTCAGGAGAAAATCATCGCTCACATATTCGCCTACAAAA
>CAYHJZ010000036.1:0-8206 GCA_964357115.1 uncultured archaeon
ATCGTGATTCCCGTGCAGAAGGGAGTGATGTCAAACGCCCCATTCGACGTGAGCACGAGCGTGTGCGCGGAAGGAAGTGTGAGGAGGGCGGAAACGAGTTGAGTGAGGAAGAGTTGGAACCCGAGAATGGGAAATAGTCCCGTCAGGATCGCTACTTCAACGAGGGCGAAGAGTCCAAAGAATCGCAGCGTGAAGGAAACGATATCATTCGAGGAAGAGCGCATTCACCAGGGAACCCTTTTGATGCCTAAAAAGTAAGCTAGTCGGTTGAAGAAGAGGTGCATGAAGGGCGTGATCATGATGAGGAGGAGGAACACCGTCACGTTCGCCGGGGCGGCGAGAAGACTCAAAGCGAGAGCGCCAAAGACGAAGTCGAGTTGATCCAGGAGATGGGCCGGTTGCCCTGAAATCATTCCCTGTCGTCGTTTGAGAAAACTCCCTATTGCGTCCCCCAGGAGCGCGCCGAGAGCCAGCGTGCCAGCGAAGAACGTGTAGTTCGGAGCGATGAAGGCAACGAATTCAGGAAAAAAGTAGTGAATCATTCCTCCCGAGAATGTTCCGATGAGGACGCCCATTCCCAATCCTTTCCATGTTTTTCCTTTTCCAAAAATGGGTTTCCCGTCGAGCCACATGCGGTTGAAATCGATGGGGGTTTTTCCTCCAAAAATGACGGCAGTGGAATTTGCGATGTACATCGGAAGCGCCGTCAGGAGGAGAGTGGTCCACAAGTCAGGGATCATGAGACTATCGAGCCAATACCCTAGTTAAAAACTATTAGGTGGGTAGCTCGGTATGGCTACTCCAATGAAAAAAAACACGCATGAAATCGAGCACGATCCTAAAGTTACTCCCTGGGCGGAACCGGTTCCCAAGACGCGAGTGGAGAAAAGGGGATGGCGCGACATTCTCGTGTATGCGGCCGCGCTCTTTCTGCTCGTGTATGTCGTGTTGTTTTTAGTGGGAAGTTTAGCGGCTTCGGCAGGAAGCGGAGATCGTCCGAGTTCGAGCGGAGGAAGCTTTTTCTCGGTTTCCACGCAAGCGGCATGGATTCCCATTCAAGGAGAAATTACCTCCGGATCGGGAAGCGGAATCGTGGATTACGTTTCTGTAGTAGCTGCGTTAGAGGAAGCCGATGCGGATGCGCGTATTGGAGTGATTTTTTTAGACATTGATTCTCCCGGCGGAGGAGTCGTAGCGAGTCGACAAATTGTGAGTAAGATTCGCGAGATGGAGAAGCCCGTGGTGTCGTGGATTGGAGATTCGGGCGCGAGCGGCGCGTACTACATTGCGGCCGCGTCAGATTACATTGTCGCCGATCCGGACTCATTGACGGGAAGCATTGGCGTGATTTCGGTGTTGCCCAACGTGAGTAAACTCCTAGAAAATCTCGGCGTGCAAGTGAATACGATTCAGACGGGCGAGTTGAAGGACATTGGTTCTCCTTTCAACGAACTATCGGAAGAAGAGCGCGTCGTGTTTGAAGTCATCATTCAAGAAGCGTTTGAATCGTTTGTCGCCGACATTCGCTCGTTTAGAGGAGAGAAGCTGGATGCCACCGCATTCGAGGGCGTGTTGGACGGGCGTATTCTTTCCGGCCGACAGGCGCAGCGCATGGGATTAATTGACGCAACGGGGACGCGCGAGGATGCGTTGAGAAAAGCAGGAGAAATAGTAGGCATTGCAGGAAAACCCGAATTGGTGGCGTTTATTGACAATAGTATTAGTTGGACCGATTTTTTGTTTTCGGCGGGAAGTAAAATAGGGGAAGGAATTCAGATCGGTGTGACTCAAACGAGCAGTCCTTCCGCGAGCATTCGTGCTGAATAAGGATTAGGATGCTAGCAAACAACGGTTTTGTTTAGTTAAAAAAAAGTGCCTTTCTTGTTTGGGGTTCCTTTAGGAACCCGATTTCTTTTTCCCCGGGCTTCATCGTAAATAACTAATTTACGATGCCTGCCAAACAGCAGTTTGGCTTGGTTGGTAAACTGGTTTTTCCCGGGTTTTTTTCAAAAAGCCGAATTAGAATAGGAGCGCAAACACGATTCCAATAATGAGTGACGAGAAGAAGTTGGTCGCGTTGTTGTCGAACCATCTTCCTTTTTGCAAGGTGGCGCCAATGAAGCTATCCAAAACAGTTCCCGCCATTCCCGCGACGAGAATAACGAGTCCCCAATAAATGTCCTGTGTGATGACGAAAGCAAGACTTCCAAAAGCAAGACTTCCAATGAACGCGCCTCCGAATCCTAGCAAGGAGACCGCGCCGTCTTCTCCGGGTTCGGCGGTTTTTAACGTCGTGATGCGAAGCGGTTTCGTTTTGGATAACACACCGATTTCACTCGAGAGGGTGTCTGCAAATGCAGCAGAGAGAGAAGCGAAGAACATGACGCTAAACATCACGGGGTTGAGCGTGAGTCCGATGAGCGCGGGCCCGATGTTTCCCACAATGTTGATCGTGGATCGTACTTCGTGCGGTTTTTTGGTACGTTGATCTCGAATGCGGCGCGTGACAAATTCACCCATGAGGAAAAAGAGAATAATCGCGAAGAACGAGGGAAGTCCGCCTAAGTAGGCGGTGTAGATTCCTGTTCCGAGTCCGATGAGGATCGCGTTGGGTTTGAGGAGTCGCTTCCGAAGAATGAGAAAGAGCACGCCCGCAAGGGTAAGTGCTACGATTCCCCATTCCCCCGTTTCCATGGTGGTGAAACAACTCCTCGTTTTCCTTTTATCCGAGGCGCGTGACCTTGAGGATGTCAATGCGTTTCATCGGAGCCACTTTCCGGGCTCCCGCAAGGGCGTCCGTCATGGGTTCTCCCGTCACGAAGAGGTTGACCATCGTCTCGTAGTCGTTCTGCGAGGCGATCGTTTTGACTCCTTCGCGGAGGATGTCTCGTACCGCGGTTCGTTTGGGGGCGGAGATCATGTTTCCCGTGATGGCAATCGTTTTCACGCGTGCGAGGGCGCCGTCTTTGCACGGAACGTCCACGACGAGTTCGACTTTGCTACTCTTTCGTCGGACGAGTCGTCGTACCGAGCCGGGTTGGAATTCAATACCGTGAAGCGTCGTGTAGGCGTTGAGTCCTTGCACGTTGTTCACTTTGAATTTGAGCATGAGCTGGGATTTCTTGATGTTTCCCGTCATTTCTCTCGCACTCACGGAGACGATTCGGTTCATGATGTTTTCCGCTTCTTCTCCCGGAGTTTGCGTTAAGGGAGTGTTGTTGAATAGGGCGGGAGCCAGAATGTTAAACCATTTCTTGGACTTCCACTTATCCACTCCTTTTCGTTTTCTCGCCTTGGGCGGAGCGGCGGCGGCAGCTGCCTTGGCGGCTTTTCCTTTGGTTTCTTCAATAATCTGTGCCATGCATCATCGCTCCTTCACTTCACTAATAGCGCGGCCGTTTCGGGGGTGTAGCGCCATCCTTGGGGTAGTTTTCCTTCTCTCGTATAATAGTAAGCCAGTCGGCGAATCTTGGACACGGTGAGTTGGTATCCTCGTTTCGCAGAGTAATCTTTCTTGTTCTCATTCATGTGTTTGAGTAACGCGACGCTTCGCTCGATGAGGTTGAGCAAGTCGTTCGGGATGTCCGTGGATTGTCCTTTCTCGCTCAGAATCATTCCGATGCGTTTCGAGGTCAAGGCTTTGACGTTGGACACACCGTATTGGTCGCGGAGCGCGATTCCAATGAGGGCGGGGGCCATTCCTTGATTGGACAAGGTGACAATGAGGTCTTCAATTTCCTTGGGGGAATAATCCACCCACTGTCCAGCGGGCGAAATGGTTTTTTCTTTAGGCATATTTGGGGCTCCTGTATCCGAAAAACACTGTTTTCCGGTACCGATTCCATCTGTTGAGGAGTGGAACCAGCTTGGGTTAGAACCAAGATAAAGAACTCTCGAGAGATAAGGTTTATATAAGAAAGGGCGAATGGAGGGAAAATATACTACTTTAGAGCTATATAGAAAGTCATGAGCCCCCCATTCAATCAAGACTTTGTAGCCCAAAATGAACCTACAAGAGAGAAGGCAAAGAATCTAATTATTGAACTATGGAACGGGTTTCCAAATATTAGGTTTTCTGAAAAAGAGGTCGAAAAAGCAATAATGTCAGGAGACACATTAAATAGCTTGGTTAAAAACAATTTTTTGTTAGTGAGTGAAACGGTTACTGCTGGAGAAATAAATAGATTTTATTCAATTGGCCCAAACGGAATATTGTTAGTCCAATCGTGGGAAGGCAACGTTGTTGCTAAAACGTCGCTAGATGTTGCTAAAACATCATTACACATAGCAATAGCATCAACAGTATTACCATTCTTGTCGCTAATGATTCTTGTAGTTGAAAAAAGAGAAAATGCAGACACAGTTATCTTCGTGACAATAACTATTATTCTTTTAGCGGTTGTAATACTATTGCTAAATAAAATCGCAAATGGACTTAGGCGTACCTAATTCGCTTTTCCACGTCTTTTAATTTCTCTATTACGGTGGGTTTTCCATTGTTTTCCACGTAGGATTGCGTGACCCAACTCCACCCTTCCGAAATAGGAGAGTGGGTCGCTTCGAATGTTTTTTTGAGATTGAGTAAATCCACCGCCTGGTCCTCGAGTTGCGTGGAATGGAACGCGAGGCCTAAGTCAATGACATACACGCGCGCGGGAGAAGGAGTCGTGTCGATAAGGAAGTTGCTCGTGGTCAAGTCCCCGTGAATAATTCCGTGATGATGAAGTCGTGCGATGATTTTTCCCATTTCGATGCAGTATTCGTGAAACTTTTTCTCATTTTTTTTATTTTGCAACGCGTGCTTGATGCGGGGGAAGGGAACGTGTTCCATGATGAGTTGCGACGCGGGAACATTAACGGAATAGAGCAGCGGCGCGTCGATGCCTATTTTTTTTATTTCGTGTAAGAGTTTAGCCTCTCGCATAGTGCGTTCTTTGCGGAGTTTGGCATCGAGTTGAGCGTGTCGGTAGGGTTTGGGTACGCGCGTCTTGATGATGGTTTTTTTTCCCAGAATGGTTTGCGTGTGAATCGTGGCTTCCGCTCCGCGGGAAAGAAGACGACCAGATGAGGGGAGAGTTTTCTCGACGTTACGCGCACGCGTTTTGTATTTCTTGGATTCGGTTTTCATACAGGGAGAGGTTTCCGCTTACAGTGGAGTGCGCGTCGTGCAGGAAGTCCGCGCCGAGTGTATTCGAGAGCGTCACGTGAGAGAGGACGCTTTCTAGTGCGCGTTGCGCGAGTTGCGCGTGCGTTTTGGCGGATTCAAAATGTTCGCGCGCGCGGTGCATGTACGTTCCGGTTCCGCACGCAAAACCAGCGTCGGCCGCATTCACGAGCGCCTCATTTCCATTGTGAAGCGCTTGCGTCATATTCACGAGCGCGAGACTCGCGTCCACGTAGTCATTGAGTGCAGGCTGGTCGCTTCCTCCGTTTTCTCGAATGGTTTTTCTGAACGAGAGGAGGGTTTCGCTGTACGCGTTTTGTTGAGCCATTGTGAGGGGGGCGACGAGTCCGTCTTCCATGACTTTATGGCGTTCCTCTCGCAGCGAAATCGCGACGCCGTTTCCGTCTCCTAGAGAAAGGCACCCGGAGGAGAATACGAGCAGAGCGATGATTCCGTAGAAGAGGGGGCTCATGCGGGGAGAGAATGTCTTGGATTATTTAAAGTTCGACCCTTGTTTGAGGGCCGTAGTCGATCTGCTGAATCGTGTGCGTCGCGCGGAGGTCTTTTTCGATCGTTTGAAAGTGGTTCGGGAGCGTGGCACGCGAGAGGGGGGTTTTTAGGTTTCCTCCAGAATCGCGCTTGGTCTTCCACACGAGGGAATTGAGTTCCACGATGTGAGAGGTCGTAAAAGGAATCGCGCGCGGCGAGAGGGGAGTAGGGTACGATTGCGCGTGCACGTCCGCGTGATACATTTCCTCATACACGATCGAAGTGAAAATAGGAATGATGGGTGCGAAGAGCTCGAGGAGGGTTTTGAGGCAGTAGTGCAGCGTGTATTGCGCCGCAGCACTTTCGGAAGGCGTGAACGTGTTTCCTTCGTTGTACGCGCGGTTTTTGGCGAGTTCAAGATAGTGGGAAGCGAACGTATCCCAGAGAAAGGAGCGCATCGCTTGCGCGGCCGTAAAATAATCGTAGTTCTCGAATCCGTCGCGCGAGGTTTGAACGACGTGAGAGAGTTCTCCGAGAATCCAT
This sequence comes from uncultured archaeon, assembly GCA_964357115.1. Lineage (GTDB taxonomy): Archaea > Iainarchaeota > Iainarchaeia > Iainarchaeales > VGJJ01 > VGJJ01. The sequence goes on from CAYHJZ010000036.1 coordinate 6,197, forward strand.
TCGTCAAGATCGGTGAGCGCGGGGCGAGTTTCGGGTTGAGGAAACGCGTGAATGAATCGGGCGACGTTCCAGAATTTAGTGAGTGTTTTTCCTGCGCCCTCAATGCGGGCGAAGCTGCATGACAAGTCGGTTCGGGAGAGGTTTCCTTCGAGTGCCATCCACGCACGAAAGGGTTCGGCGCCGAATTTCTGAATGATTTCTTTGGGGTCAATCACGTTTCCTAGCGACTTGGACATTTTGATTCCTTTCTCATCAAGGATGTGGTGGTGAATCCACACCGTGTCAAACAAGGGTTGGTCGTGCAAGAGGTAGTGTTTCAGCAGAGAATAATACAGCCACGTGCGCACAATTTCTTTTCCTTGAGGGCGGAGCGTGCAGGGAAGGTTTTTCTTGAAAAACGCGTCGTCGCGTCCTTTGCCTAAAAGGTAAGTGGCAGAATTGGCGGAGTCAAACCACGTGTCAAAGACGCGGGTTTCTCCTTTGAATTCGGTGTGACCGCATTTCTCGCATTTTGAAATGGGGCATTTCTGCTTCCAGGGTTGATAGTATTTTCCTTTAGGGGGAACCGCAGCGTGACGGCAGGAGGAACAATACCAAAGAGGAATTTCCGTTCCGTAGTAGCGGCGTCGAGAGATGGGCCAATCGATTTTGACTCCATTGATCCAGTCGAGGAGAATTTGTCGCGACTCCGGTGCGTGAAAAGAAATTTTTTGAGCGAGTTCTTTCATTTCTTCTTTGACGTGGAGTTGTTTCACGTAGAGTTCGGGCATGGAGACGAATTCAATGACGTCTTTGCTGCGTTCGCAGAGGGGAACCGAGTGCATGATTTTTTCTTGTTTGACGAGGAGCCCTTTCTCATGGAGCATTTCGCATATTTTTTCTCGCGCTTCTTTGGTTTTGAGTCCTTTCAAGAAGCCCGCGACGTCAGTCATGCGTCCGGTTTCATCGATGCAGGATTGGGTTTCGAATCCCATTTCGATGAGGAAGCGAATCGCGTCCGTGTCTCCGGCGGAGCGGGACATGTAGGCGAGCCCAGTTCCGAACGTCGGGTCGGCCATCGGGTGGGCGAGGAAGGGGACTTCTAAATCATACAAGGGAACGCGCGCTTTCTTTCCTTTCAAGTGGTGGTAGCGCGTGTCTTCCGGATTGTAAATAATAGCGACGGTGTTACAGAGTAGTTCGGGTCGCGTCGTTGCAATAATGAGTTTTTCTCCCGTGTGGGTTTCGGTGAAGATGACATGATTGAGGAAGGTTTCTTTTTCTCCGCGAATGATTTCCGAATCCGAAAGCGTGGTTCGGCAGCCGGGACAATAATTGTTCAAGCGCGTGTCTTCTACGACGAGTCCTTTTTTCCACAAATCAATAAACGTGTCTTGCGTGAGGATTCGGTATTCTTCCGAGTCGGTTTCGTACATGTCTCCGATGCGCGCTCCTTTTTCTCGCGAAGTGTAACTATGCCCTAAATCGAAGAACGTGGACACGGAAGCAATGCTGCTTTCGTTTAACACCGTTCGGCACATTTCTAAGAATTTTTCGCGTTCGACTTCGTGCAATCGTACTTTGAATTTTTTCTCGGCGGCGTTTTCAATGGGCAGGCCGTTTCGATCCATTCCTAAGGGGAAAATCACGCGGTGTCCCGTCATGCGTTTGTAGCGCGCGAAGAAGTCCATGATGGTGTACGTGGAGGCGTGTCCCAAGTGGACGGGGGCGTTCACATACGGAGGTGGGGTGTCGATCGAGAAAACCGGTTTTTGGGCGTGCTTTTCATCAAACGCGTAGGGCTTTTTTCCTTCCCACGTGTGGAGGACGGGGGCTTCCCAGTCTTTGGACCAATGCTTCTCGGAGAGACGGTTCATGAAGAAAGATAGCCGACAAACCCATTAAAATCGATAGTCTGCGGTTTTGCCCATTTTGCCAAAAGTGAGGTTAGAGTCCCAAAAATCCTTTCTTTTTTCCTTTCGAGGGTTTGGGGCTTCCTTCGCGGAGTTCGCGGAGGGTTTCGAGGAGTTC
>CAYHJZ010000037.1:0-8194 GCA_964357115.1 uncultured archaeon
GGTCTTCCTGGCTTCCGGGATCGTTTTAGCTAAGGCGGCTTCGATGGCGGTGAAGTACATCGTTCAGCTGGCCAAAATGCTTCATCTCACCGAGTTTGTGGCCAGTTTTGTCTTGGCGGGTTTTGTTTCGATTCTCCCCGAGTTTTTTATCGCGATAAATGCCGCGTTTGACGGTCATACGGATGTGGGAATTGGCACGTTGATTGGGAATAACATTGTGGACTTGACCCTCGTGATTGGGTTGATTGCAATCATTGGTCGCGAGATCCCTGTTTCAAAAAACGCTCAGATTCCCACTCTCCCTTTTCTAATGGCAATGATTCTCCCCGTGGGATTGATGCTAGATGGTGTGCTAACATTTACCGACGGAGTTATTCTGGTGTCTGCAGCCTTTCTTTATTTTGCATGGATGCTGAGCAAGGATGACATTCGCGAGAAGAAAAATCCAGTAGAGTGGAAGAAAGCCGCGATTCCCATTGCAGGTTTTTTGGGAATGATGGGAATCATTTATTTTTCATCTAAATACGTGGTGGAATCGGTCGTGGACATTTCAACCATCTTTGGCATTCCTGAAGTATTTGCGGGGTTGTTTCTAATTTCAATCGGAACAGCATTGCCCGAGTTGACCGTCTCGATGCAAGCGGTATTGTCGCGTCATAAGTCCGTGGCATTAGGTGATTTGCTTGGAAATATTACCCTGGATGCGACACTCTCCATCGGAGCGATGGCGCTTATTACTCCCGTCCTTATTCCCTTCAACACGATTGGGGTGTCGGCGCTCATCATGATCTTTGGTGCTATTTTATTGACCACGTATTTGGATAATGATCATAAAATCACACGCCGAGATGGGGTCGCGTTGATTGGGTTGTTTGTCGTGTTTGCCGTTGTACAATGGGCAATTAATGGGGGCGGTTTTGCCGCCAGCCACTAATGGAATGTAAAAATAGAATTCGGCCTTTTAAAAAAGGCCGGCGAAAATTTCTCTTCGAGAGAACAACTGCAAATTATTTTTTGGAATAATTCTTGATACTCTTTCGAATGAGCGCATGCGCGTCTTCCACGCCTTGCCATTCTTTTACTACTACAGTTTTCTTTTGCAGTAGTTTGTACGTGCTGAGAAAGTGTTGTATTTCTTTCAACCCATGCGGAGAAACATCGCGAATCGTTTTCACGTGATCGAATCGGGGATCTTTTGCGGGAACGCAGAGGAGCTTGTCGTCTTGTTCTCCTCCGTCCACCATTTGGATCATCCCAATGGGTCGTGCTTCGACCCACACGCCCGGGCAGAAGGCATTCGTACTTAGCACAAATGCATCCAAGGGGTCGCCGTCGTCGCATAACGTGTTAGGAACGAATCCATAGTCGGTGGGATAAAAAACAGCAGAATAGAGTACGCGATCCAGCTTCACGATACCGGCTTCTTTGTCAAATTCATACTTGTTGTTACTTCCTTTAGGAACTTCGATAATGACATTAATGATTTCGGGTGCTTTTTTTCCGGGTCCAATTGTGTCGATGTTCATAGGGGGAATTCTCCTCTGGTCTTCTGAGTATGCAAGCCCCGAAGAGGTTATTATACTGTCGGGATGCTCTGGATGAATTTTTGGGTGTCGAATTTCTTTTGAGCCCCCGCCGCAGAGAGATACCGAATTTTTCCAAAGATGGGACGGTTAAACCACGCACGGTCGTGTTTTCCGCCGAGGGACCACGCGATTCCCGCATAGCCGTTAGGGTCTCTTCCGTCGAGTTCGTAGCGATCGTTGAGGTACACGGCAATTTCAAACGCGCGAGCGACGTTGGGTGTCCACTCGAGTATCTTTTTGGCCCAGTACATACGAAGGTACCCGTTCATTTTTCCGGAGAGAACCATTTGTCGCTGCGCCGCGTTCCAGAGTTCATCGTGCGTGCGAGCGCCTTCGAGTTGTTTTTTCGTGTAAAGATAAGGTCGCGCATCCTTTTCGTGTTCCTGAAGCGTTTTTTTGGCCCAATCATTAAGCCCTTTCTCCGTCGTGTGATGAGGGTTGTGAAATGCATAGTTGTAAGCGAGATCTCTCCGCACGACGAGTTCTTCAATGAACTCGCTGGAGAATAGTTTGGATTTTTTTTGAGCCGCACGCACAATGGTCGCAGGATCAATCATTCCGAAGTGCAAGTAAGGAGACAAATCCGATGTCGCGTCCACCGTCGCATTATTTCTCTTTTCAGCGTAGCTCGATAATTTTTTTTCGAGGAACATGTTCAAGATTTGGTGAGCCGGGCGTTCTCCTCCCTGAAATGAAGTGGGCGGGATTGTGTGATCAATGGGGCAGCGCGCCACCCCTGCGCTTACGTCGAATTTTTTTTGTAAAATATAGGAGGGAAAGTCATGCGGCGTAGAGTTTTCCAACGTCGGGTAGGAGATGGGTTCGAGGGCTTTTTCTAGAACCTTATGAATTTTGGGTCGAATCGTATAGGCCGCCCATTCTTCTTTTTGAAAATAGTTCATGGGCACTGTGGTATGCCCGTCTACGACATGGTAAGCGCACGGGGCACGTGCGGCCATTTTTCGGTTGAGTGCGGGAGTAATGAAGCTGGGGAAGTCATCCGCAATGACGATGGCAGCCCGGCGAATGAGCTCCGGTAGGATTGGCTTAGGTCGGAGTGGCGCGAGATAGAAGCCGTAAGAGATGTCCATTTTTTCGAATTGGTGCTGGAGGTCCGCGACCCCTTGAAGAATAAAGGTGTGAATGCGATCGCTCGCGTGGGGGTAATTCGCGTTGAGCCCCTGATATACGACCAGGGGGAGGTTTTCGCGATTAGCGTGTTGAATGGCGTAATGGAGCGCGTGATTTTGTTGACTCCGTTGAGTCATACTCATCCAGTACACCACGTTCCGCCCCCCTTCGTTGAGCGTTCGCACCTTTTGGGCATTCAGTTTCCGAATGCGTGTGGCGTGAATTCCGGGAAGAGTAGGCTGATCCGACACGTCTTCATGGGGAGAAAGTAGCGTCATGCTCCACGTAAAACGTCGGGTGGGATTATATATCTCCATCCCGTAGAGTCTTTTTTAGATGAAGTTTTCTCACGTGTTGAGTACGCGCCAGTTCTCGGACCCCGACGTCTTGCGTCGGTTGTTTGATTTGGCGTTAGAAATGGAAAAGAATGTCAATAATGGCAAATTATTTCGTTCCCTCGATGGGAAAGTTTTGGCAACCCTTTTTTATGAGCCTTCTACGCGCACCCGTTTTTCGTTTGAGACCGCCATGCATCGTTTGGGTGGGCGAGTAATTACTACCGAGGCGGCGGGAATTTTTTCTTCTGCTACGAAAGGAGAAACCCTCGAGGATACGATACGAATTGTCTCCGGTTATGCGGATGTGATTGTATTACGTCACCCCGACGTGGGCTCGGCAGAGAAAGCCGCGCACGTGTCCCGCGTTCCTGTGATTAATGCCGGGGATGGCATGGGCGAGCATCCCACGCAAGCGCTGCTCGATGTATACACGATTTGGCGCGAGACGAAACGTTTGGATGGTTTGAATGTTATTCTGATGGGGGATTTGAAACACGGTCGAACGATTCACTCGCTTGTTTTTCTCCTCGCTCAACAAAAAGACATCGTGCTGCAGCTCGTTTCTCCTCCCTCGTTAAAGCTCCCGGAGGAATACTTAGCGTTGTTGCGGGCGAGAAATATTCCATTTGAGGAACGCGACCATTTAGAGAATGATTTGTCGCGTGTGGATGTGATCTACATGACGCGCGTACAAAAGGAACGTTTTCCTTCCCCTGAGGCGTATGCCTCCGTCAAGGATTATTGTGTCCTGACTCCCGACGTGCTGCCCCGTTTGGGAAAAAATACGATTATCATGCACCCCCTTCCTCGCGTGAATGAAATCGATTCTTCTATTGATTCGGACCCTCGCGCCGCGTATTTTCGTCAAGCTACGAATGGATTATTTGTTCGTATGGCCTTGTTAGAATTACTCTTTGATAGAAAGACGTTGGAACAAGAAACCCTTTCTGCCACATAATTCGGCCTTCATCATAAACCGAGTTTATGATGCCCGCAAACCCTCGTTTGCTTGGTTTCCAAAAGCCCGGGGAAAATGAAATCGGGTCCCTAAAGGAACCCCATACGACTCAAACAAACCCGGGAAAAACGTTTGATAAAAAAACGAGTTATCGTGCAACGATAACTCTACCCAGGCCCCGTCGATCGGAAGCGACGAACGATACCCTTGGCGGATTTCCACGCGCAGGAATTTAATGTCATTCGTCGTTGATCCACGCATGCAATATGTATTTTCCTCCGAGTGGACACAACAAGCACATGCCATTGTTCAGCATCTCGAGATGAACCACATTTCTCCCGAGCGAGTGGTCTGTTTCAAGAGTCAAGGGAGCAAGTCCCGGCGCACGATCGCACGTATTCATACGATGTCGAAGATCATTCAGTTGGGGACGCAGCAACCCCCGTTTTATGCGATTGAGCTCATTTCAGAAAAGTTTGATCGCCAAAGCCAAGAGGAGCAGGTCAAGACGATTATTCATGAGCTCTTGCACATTCCCCACTCCTTCAATGGGGGGTTTCGTGGCCACAAGCACTATGTGAATCACCGCACCGTCGAGGGGGCGTATGCCAAATTAAAGAATCAGGCACGCTGGAGCGAGCTTTTGTCCCCTTCGCAAAGCGGTCATTAAAAGCCTTTTTCGCCTCTTTTTGAGAATGAGTAATGAGCATTCTGAGGATTCCCCCGAGGCACGATGGGTTCGTTCATGGAAACACTCCCACGCTTTTGAACCCCGCGAGGACGCCTCCAAGGAAAAGTACTTTCTCACTGTCCCCTACGCGTACCCTACTGGTCCCCTTCACGTGGGGCATGGTCGCACGTTCACGAATGGAGATGTGATCGCTCGTTTTCAACGGATTATGGGAAAGAACGTCTGGTGGCCCATGGGTTTTCACGTGACGGGAACTCCAGTCTTAGCGATTTGCGACGCAATAAAACGCAAGGACCCTGCCACGGTGGTGTTGTATTCGGAGTATGTTCGTATTTACGAAAATGATGAGTCACGCGTGCAGGAGATTATTCACTCGTTTGAACGTCCGGAAAATGTGGCGGCGTTTTTTTCGTCTAACATTTCCAAAGACATGGATGTGATGGGATTCTCCATTGATTGGCGTGCGCGCTTCACGACGATGGATGACGCGTACCAGCGTTTTATTCAGTGGCAATTCCGACAGTTAAAAGAAAAGAATGCGCTCGTGAAGGGAAAGCATCCCGTGTTGTATTCGTTTGTAGACAACAACGCCGTGGGGGAAGATGACATTAAAGATGGAGACACGGACAAAGTAGCGATTCAGAATTACGAGCTGGTGAAATTTCCCCTCGTGAAAGAGAAAGCATTCGTGGTGGCATCCACCTTGCGTCCGGAAACGCTTTACGGCGTAACGAATATTTGGATTAACCCGCAAGTGGAGTATGTTTCCGCGAGCGTGAATGGGGAAACGTGGATCGTCGCAAAAGAAGCTATAGAAAAATTAAAACAGCAGGGAAAAGAAATTCACCACGTCACTCCCGTGGAAGCGCGTTCGTTGATTCATGCACGCGTGAGTATTCCATTGCAAGAAAGCCGCACGGTTCCTATTTTGGAAACGAGTTTTGTTTCCGCGCACAAGGGAACGGGTATTGTGTACTCCGTTCCCGGTCACGCCCCGTGGGATTTTGCTGCATTACAGCATGCGCACGAAACCGACGCCGTGGCGAAAGAGATTACTCCTTTGTATGTCATTCATTGCGCGGGCTTCCCACGTATGAGTGAGTGGTTTGCGTCGCAAAAGAGTCCCACACTCAAACACCCGGAAGCCTTACAGCGTATGACTGAAGAGATCTACAAGAAAGAATTCTACGAAGGGGTCATGTCTCCTGGAAATGGAACATTCTCCGAGTTATCCGTGCAAGTGGCGAAAGAAAAAATGGTCGAGAAACTCGTGGAGAATCACGCACACGATGTGTTGTACGAGCCCTCCCGCCGCGCGTTTACGCGAGCAGGAAACCCCGTCTCCGTAGCGGTGTTGGAGAATCAGTGGTTCTTGAATTATTCCTCGCGTGAATGGAAGGAAAAAACGAAGGAGTGGGTGGGCACTATGACCATTCACCCGGAGCATTTCCGCAAGGCAATTATTGATGCAATTGACTGGTTAGATAAGCGTCCCTGCATTCGTAAACGCGGGTTGGGAACGCCTTTTCCATTTGATGAAGAGTGGATGATCGAACCCCTCTCCGATTCGACGATTTACATGAACTATTACGTGATCTCCCTCGTCCTGAATGAGGAGAAACACGTCCCCCCACTCTTGGATGGTTTCTTCTCGCACGTTCTCCTCGACCTGCCTCTCCCCAAAAATGATGCGTTGTTTTCCTTAGCCGAGAAAGTGAAAGCCAAGATGCACTATTGGCGTCCCAACGATCATGGTCACACCGCCCCCGCGCACATTTCGAACCACACCTCCTTTGCATTACTGACGCACACCCTCCTTTTGCCCCCGTCTTTCTGGCCGAAGACGTATACGTTCAATGAGATGCTCGTGCGCAACGGCGTGAAGATGTCCAAGTCCAAAGGAAACGTCATTCCCATTCAGCATGGGGTGAAAGAGTTTGGCGCGGATTTAATTCGATTATTCATGATGTCCTCGGCAGGGTTTGATCGCGTAGCCGATTGGAAAGACAATCAGGTTCCGCAGGTGCAAAAGAAGCTAGGCGAATTGGAATCGATTCTCAAGCGAGGCGCACAGGCCCCTGTGTCACGTGTATTCTCTGAGGAAGAAGAATGGTTGAGCGAGCGCCTCAAGCAGTGTCTGAGCGACGCGTTCCAAGCGTATGAGTCAATGGACTTCATGGTCGCCTCTCAGAAAGCATTTTTCGAGCCGGTGAATGAAATTAAACGCTTTAGAAAAGTCTTTGGCAAGGATGAGTCTGCCGCTGTTCGAATGGTGTTGGACGATTGGATTGTGCTCATTTCTCCTATTACCCCATTCTTGGCAGAAGAAGCCTGGTCCACGTATCACGATTCGTCTTCTTTAGCGAGCACGCAAGTCGTGAGTCGTCCTCTCGGCAATCCTTCGAATGAAGTAACCGAGAAGATGGCATTTGTGGAAAGCGTCTTAGGCGATATTGAGCGCGTGAAGAAATTGGCGAAGAAAAAAACCCCCGGAGCGATTTACATTTACACCAATAGCGCGCACGATGTCGCATGCTTGAATGAGGTAAAGGCCCAGTTGGAAAAGTACGCGCAGCTCCCTATCAAAATAGACGATGCGTATGATCCGTTAGAAAAGAAAGCACGCGCGCAACCTGGAAAACCGGCGTTATATATTGAATAAACCCACACCAACGTCACATCTCTTTCAACGTCTCGATTCCGAGCGTGTAGAGTCCTTCTTCCAGCGTATGATGCACGGCTTCGGCGAGCGCGCGTCGAGCGGATTCGAGAATAGCATCTTCTTGGATGATTTTGACTTCGTGATAGTAGGTGTTGAACGTGTTGCTGAGCCCGAGGAGGTAGTGGCAGAGGATGTGTGGAGAATAGTGGGCGAGCGCGTCCTCGAAAGTGGATTGTTTTTGCGCGAGTTGAGAAAGGAGTGTGCGCTCGAGAGGGTGAGATAATTTTTCGACGTGGGAAAGAGAAGAGGGTTGCGTGGTTTTTTGGAGAATGCTTTGGATTCGAGCATTGGTGTAAAGTAAGTAAGGTCCCGTCTGCCCATCAAACGCAATGCTTTCATTGGGGTTAAACACGAGTTCTTTCCGCGCGTCTTGTTTAACTAAATAGAATTTGAGCGCACCCATCGCAACCACGCGTGCGCGTCGCGTGAGTTCCTTTTCATCTAATTCAGGAGAACGTTTAGCGTACTCTTCGTGAGCAAGTTGCATGACTTCATCAATGAGTGAGTCGGCATCCACCACGGTTCCCGCGCGCGTGGACATTTTTCCTTCGGGCAACACCACGAGCCCGTATCCTAAATGATAGCATTTTTTTCCTTGCTCGAAGCCGAGTAAGTCAAGAATAGCAAAGACTTGTTTGAAGTGCATTTCTTGTTCGGCCCCCACGATGTAAATGATCCGATCCGTTTGGGGATAGTCCTCAAAACGCTTCATGGCCAAGTAAATATCCTGAGTAAAATACAGACTCGTTCCGTCGCCGCGCAACAAGG
>CAYHJZ010000038.1:0-8047 GCA_964357115.1 uncultured archaeon
TAAGAGGGGCTTTGTCCGAGAATAGTTCTGCGGAAAACGTTCCGTGCGTGGTTTCGAAAACGACGATAGGGTTAGGCATATGAATCATTCCTCCGAGCTGAATGGGGTGTCTGAGCGAATGTTCCCCGCAACCCTTTATAGCCATTTGTCCCGAAAATAAGGTAATAAGACCCCCTTTTGGCACAAGCGGGGAGTGTTTTTTCCATGGATATTATTTTCAAGCGTTTTTCCATTAGTCTAGGTAAGAGGGACCTCTTCCACGACGAGAGCTTCGGCATAGGCCCTGGCGCTAAAGTCGGATTGATTGGGAGAAACGGCGTGGGAAAGTCCACCCTCCTCAAGGCAATTATTGGACAAGCCGAGTACAATGGAGAGATTCAATGCGACGCGCGCGTGGGATACTTTGCGCAGCACATCGATGTGGACCACGACCGCACGTTTTTGGAAGAGTTAGAAAAGGGAATTAACCAATCGCAGTACGCGGGCAAGATGGCTGCGATTGAAGCGCAGATGGCCGACCCCGCGGTGTATAATGACATGAAGAAAATCACGTCGTTGTCAGAAGAGTACGCGCTCCTCCAGTCTAAAATGACGGCCGAGTCACAATCCGCCAACGCCTCCAATGTGAAGGAAGTTTTGAAGCGTCTCCGCGTGAGCGAGTCGTTATTCGATATCAACGTCCGCGAGTTGAGCACGGGACAAAAAGCCATTCTTTCCCTCGCACGAATTTTCTGCGCGAATGTGGACGTGTTACTCCTCGACGAACCCACCAATCACTTAGACTTTGCGCGCTTAGATATTTTAGAAGACTACATTCGAAACTTCAAGGGCACCGTTATTGTGGTGACGCACGACCGATACTTTTTGAACCGCATCGCGGACACGATTTTGAAAATTGAGAATGGAAAAGTAATCAAGTACAATGGGAATTATGATACGTATAAGCGAGCCCGCGTCGAGCAGCATTATGCGCAGCAGAAAGCGTTTGAGAATGAAGAGAGTTATCGCCGCGTCCAGTTAGAAAAAATCAACAAGATTGGCACCGCTCCCAAGAATGTTCGACAAAGCGAGTATCGTCGACGCATGCTGGATGCACGCGACGAAGTCGAGGTTCCGGACATGGATGCGAGTGACTTCGAGGTGCACTTTAATGCCAAACCCATGAAAGCCCCGTACGTAATGGAGACCAAGCACCTGGATGTTGGTCACGATGTGGCGTTGATTAAGGATGTGCACTTCGCGATAGGCGCGCACCAGCGATTCGTGATTATTGGCGAGAACGGTTGCGGAAAAACCACGCTCCTGAGAACGATTGCGGGGAAGATTCCCCCCTTGAAAGGAGAAGTGGAGCTCGCGAGCGAAGTCTTGTTAGGGTACGCGGATCAGGATTTGAAAAACTTGAACGAGTCGAATACGCTGTATGATGAAATTTATGAAATGCTCAAGGACAAAGCCTTGACGCGAACCAACTTATCGATGATTGGCTTCAAGAAGAATCACGAAGTTGAGCGCACCATTTCCACCCTTTCGATGGGAGAAAAAATGCGCTTGAGCTTGTTGAAAGTCTTGCTGCAGCAACCCAACTTCTTACTCCTCGATGAACCCACGAATCACTTAGATATTGACGCGCGCGAAATCATTGAGAATGCGTTCCTGAACTACGACGGAACCATTCTTGCCGTATCCCACGATCGCTACTTCATTCAGAAAGTAGCCAACCGCATCGTGAAAGTCCAGGATAAAAAACTCATTAACGTGGACAAGATTCGCTAAGTGAGGGCGTTTTCCCCTTTCTTTGTGTGATTTAAAATCCCATGCATGCTGAAAAATAATACCATGTCCCTCCGCGAAATTGTCTCCATCCCTGGCATCAAACCCCTCCTCTTTACGCTCTTTCTTTCCGCGATGGGTTTTGGAATTATTCTCCCTCTCCTTCCTTTTTACGCTCTTTCCTTGGCTGTTCAACCCTTAGAGTTGGGGATTCTCACCGCCACCTTTGCATTAATGTCGCTCTTGTTTAGTCCCTATTTTGGTCGCTTAGTGGATTCGATTGGACGGAGAAAAGTGTTGTTGATTGGCACCGCGGGTTTTGCGGCCTCGTACCTTGTTTTTGCGTACGCCGATTCCTTCCTCATGGCGCTTATCGCGCGAGCGTTGGAAGGATTTTTCGCCGCGGCGATCTTCCCCGCGTGCATTTCATTGCTCTCCGATTTTACCACGCACCAGCAGCGCGGCCCAGCCATGGGTCTCATGATGATGATGTTTTCCGTTGGATTCATTTTTGGTCCCGCGTTAGGAGGGTTTGCTTCCGCGATATCCGTGCAAACCGCTTTCTTTGTAGCCGCTGGTTTTTCTATTCTTAATTTCATTTGGATTTTCCTCCGACTCAAAGAGCCTAAAGAAAAGAGCGAGAGCAAACACCTCGCGGAAAAAGAAGCGTCGCTCCTGTCTCACCTTTCGACTCCGCTCGCGTTTCTCTTTTTTTCAAGCGCAATCGTCATGTTTATTGTGGGGGGCTTTGAAGCCACGTTAGCCTTATTTGTGAGCGAGAAGCTCGGCTTTGGCGCGATAGAAATGGGCGGTGTTTTCACGTTTGTGGGAGCATTGATGCTGGTCCTCCAACCCATCACGGGGAATTTCATTAATCGTTTTGGGGAAATTCGAATGATTCAAGCCGGATTATTTTTTTCTGCCGCAGGATTTTTCTTTATTCTTTTTTCGAATGATTGGATTTCACTTCTCATTCCATTGGGCTTTTTTGTTTTAGGAAACTCGTGTGTATTTCCTTCCGTGAGTTCGTTGCTCACGAAGAAGGTGCAAGGAAAGCAGGGCGCCGTCATCGGATTGAACCAATCGTTTTCTTCCGGCGGACAAATTGTCGGACCCTTGTTTGGAGGATTCTTGTTTGGAATCGCACCTGAGTATTCTTTTCTGGGGTTAGCCGGAGTAGCCGGAATCTACTTACTCATTTTTACGTTTGTGGCTAAAAAAAGATTAGAATAAAAAAAAGAAAAAAATAGAAAAGAAACAGAGTTATTTTTTCTCTGTTTTCTTTGTTCTTTTGTGTTTGGGAATCGATACTTTGGTTCTTCGGTGTTTGGCTTTCGAAGGGACTTTTTTGGCCATGGTTTTTTTCCTCCTTTTTTGTTTTTATGCGCTAAATGATTTGCATCATTGCCTCATTACTCCACACAACGCGACGGGGTATTTAATGCTTTTACTAAAAACAAGGAAGTTTCGAACCTGTAACATGAGGTCGTGTTTCCTTAGGGAATAAATAGGGGAAAAGCAGATGAGAGAGTATTCGAGGGATGATTCATGCGCAAGCTCAAACTACAAATGCAAGTGACATTGGACGGTCACGTCGCCGGTCCGAATGGAGAATTGGATTGGATGACGTGGAATTGGAGCGAGGACCTCAAAGACTACGCGGGGCAACTCACGCGCTCGTTTGATACGATTCTGTTGGGTCGAAAGATGACGGATGGTTTTGTGAATCATTGGGAGAACGTCACGAAAGATCCCAATAATCCGGAGTATGAGGCCGCGAGAATTTTCGTGGACACGCCTAAAGTGGTTTTCACTACAACATTGACTCATTCTAAATGGAAGAACACGGTGTTGGCGAAAGGGAGCATAGTTGAGGAAGTGAATCGCTTGAAACAGCAGAAAGGAAAAGACATGATCGTGTACGGGGGCGCGGGTTTTGTTTCGAGCTTGGTTCAGCACCACCTCATCGATGAATACTACTTGTTTGTCAATCCCGTTGTAATAGGAAAAGGAATGCGTATTTTTGACTCGCTCCACCACTCTTACCCCCTGAATCTTGTGGAAGCGCGCGCGTTCGAGTGCGGGATTGTCGTTCTCCGATACAAGGCAGGAGAGAAAAACGCATGATGAAAAAATCCGCTTCCATTGCGGAACACATTCGAGGTTTTCCTAAGGATGTTCAAGCGAAGCTCACGCAATTGCGCACGGCGATTCATGAAGCCGCGCCGGAAGCCGAAGAAGCCATCGCGTATGGCATTCCCACGTTCAAATTTCATGGAAACTTAGTTCACTTTGCCGGTTACGCCAGCCACATTGGTTTCTATCCCGGCGCCAATGCTATTTACACATTCAAGAAAGAACTCGCTCCCTATCCCACGGCGAAAGGAACGGTTCGTTTTCCGCTCGATAAACCTATTCCAATTGCATTAGTGAAAAAGATCGTGAAGCAGCGCGTGAGAGAGAATAGTGAAAAGAAGAAAGGGAAATAGTGCCTCGGGGGAGACTTGAACTCCCGACCTCCGGGTTATGAATCCGGCGCTCTAGCCAACTGAGCTACCAAGGCGGCGTTTTCGTCCGCCGGTATCGAGGGACGAGTGGATTCATTGAATCCGCGGTCGGCCTTTTCCAGGGACGTTTAGATTTTCGGCTTCCGAATGCTTAAAAATAGGGCGATTGGCGTTGCATTAAATACGAGGAAAAGGTGCTTCTTTTCATGTCGGGCACACGCACATCCACTACGCTCCGAGCGCTTTTTCGAGAGTTGGCGCTTGTGGAGGGGAACTACGCGTATTCTTCCCTCTCCAATGGTGTTCCTCCTAAATTTGGAAGTTCTTTTTACGCGTACATCGGAGGAATTTACCGTCGAGTGGGGGCAAAGGATACCGCGCTCATTCGAGAGATGAATCGGGTTCTCGGTTCCGATGCGACAGAGAATATTTTTTTGAATTTTTTTCGATTCACGGGAGCGAGACAATTGGCCAAACTTTCCTCTCCTGGAGGAAAAGTAGTGGATCCGTTAAAGAGATTATTCCTTTTTCTGCGGGATTTCGTTCCATACTGGAGTAGGATAGTGAATAATCCTTCCTTGAAGAAGAATGGGTATCACGCCAAGTGGGTTTTCACCGCCGATCTTCCGTTTCGAATGAGATTGGTGGTTTTGGAGGAGGGGGATATTGTGGGTTCCCTAAACGTGGATTTCTTTTATCGAAAAAAAATGCCGAGTGTAATGGTGGGCAGCTTTCAAGGGGGTTCGAAAAAGGCAGTTTCGAATTTTAACCAAAGAATGGGAGTTCCATTTGGTCAGTATCTTTTACGAATAGTAAATGAGGGTTTTCCCGAGGCTCAACGCTTTGCATTACACCCGCGACGCCATGCGTACACGCAGTTGGAGAGCCCAGTGGTAGGATACCAGATGGTTTCCCGCGGTAAGTTGACGCAAGAGGAAATAAGAAATTATTGGGACGCAAGAAAAAGTGGAGCGTGGACGGGAAAAGCGATAGAAGTTTCCGATAGGATTTCCGATGAGATGGATCGTATTCGCCGGGATGCGTTGGGCATGCATCATGCCGCATACAAGTCGGCCGGATTTGTTCGTCCCAAGTCCGCTCGTCTCAAAAACAGTCGAACGCTTCGCACGAAAGAGTATTGGGCCAAGCGAAAAAGAGTAGGAAAATAGATTGGTGTTCCACTACTCAAAATTAAGTCGGCTTTTCACTTGGATGGTTTGTTCTCCCACGAGTAAGAGTCGATCCGCGGTTCCCAAAAATAGTCCGGTTTCGAGTACACCCGGAATGCTTCGCGCTTGCGTGTCAATGTCTTCTGGCGTCAATCCTTCGTCCATTTCCGCATCCACAATGTAGTGTCCGGATTCCGTTTTGGGAGGTTCATTCGTGTACTTCACGTGGTTCACGCGCCCGACTTGTTCCAGCAGGAGGAGGGTTCTCTTCCACCCAAACGAGGAAATTTCGAAGGGGAGCATTCCACTCATCGTTTTCACGAATTGCGACTCGGGGAGAATCGCAATGACTTCCGCCGCGGATTGGGCAATCATCTTGTCGCGAATGAGGGAGTAGCTCTGGCGCTTGAGCAAGTTATAATCATGATCCGCTTGGTCGACGAATTCAATCGCGACATCCACTTCGCGATCGTTGAGCGTAGTCAGAGGAAGATGGAATTCGTTCGCGGTTTGGATTTGGGAAATGGAAGTGGGAATGAGCATGATATCCCATTCGTTTTTCTCGCAGTAAACGCCTATTTTTTTGAGTAAGAGTTCTCCAAGAGGATTGGTTCCTATGGCGAGCACGTGACCATTCTTCACGTATTTGGTGATGAACGCGTCCACGGTTTCTTCGGAGAGCATGATGGGGAGTAGCGGCTTCGAGGATTTAAGGATTGGGGAAGCGGGAAAAGAGAATGACAAAAAAAAGATTTCCGGACGCGGGGTCCGGGGTAATTAACGTATTTTTCCTCCGAGTCGAGCAATTTTATGCTCGGCGTCGGGCGGCGGGTCGTCGGCTGCTGGTTGCGGAGCGGCTCGATGCTGAGCGGCTGCGAGAGGCAGTTGATCGTGATGCGGCGGCCATGGTTTTTTTCCTCCTTTTTTGTTTTTTTAATTTTTGTTCCGGTCTCCCGGAAAAACGTTCCTAGAAGCGGGTTTAGCGTTTCTTGGATTTCGTTGCCTTTCGAGCGGGTGCTTTTTTCGCTTTATGGGCAACCGCTTTGTGGGCAACTTTGCGGGTTGCCTTTTTTTTGGCTGGCATTTTTGTTCTTCACCTTTTTTTGAGACCGAATCATTTTCGATTTTTTCGAAAACTTTTTCGTACTCGCAATTCACGAGCAGAGTATTTAATTGTGTAGCCTAAAATTGAATGAAATGCAATCGTTAAGTCACGGATGCGTGACGAAAAAAAAGAATTCTGTTTCTTCTAAACAATTTTTTTTCTAAAAAAAGAAATTTTCTAAAAAAAGAATAGGCCCGGTTTGGGAGTTACCACCCGGGCGATTCAAAGTCAATTATTTCACCATTATCGCGCAGCGGGGCGGCGAGTGGTGCGTCTTCGCGTCGTGCGGCGAGCCGTAGTGGATCGTGCAGCGGTGCGGCGAGTGCTTCGAGCTTTAGCGCGGGTTCGCGTTGTGCGAGCCGTGGAGCGTCGGGCTGTAGAGCGTCGAGCGGTAGATCGAGCAGCTGTTTTTCTTCGGGCAACCATAGTTGTGTCATCCTCCTTTTTGAGTACGAAAAATGCATTCCGTAGTCGCCACTCACACTTCGAGTATTTAAGCGCGCTCCCGTGATGCGTGATTTGGTTGTGAAAGTAATCATTCGCACAAAAAACGAACGGAAGAGAAATTTTTCCACGATGAACGAAAATAATGCAAGTTAGTAGTGAACGAGGTACGTTGCACAATGTTTGAGAAAATAGAAACTTCAACCATGAACTTGTAAGTAAAAATAATGCGTCAAATATTCCAAAAAAATAGTCAAACGGGGGATGATCCCTCATCACCCTACCTCGCGACTCCTGCATGAAGCCCGCGAAGCCTCGGTACCGCCGGTCGAAAACGGCGCTTCGCGACCCCCGCGCGAAGACGGGGTGAAGTGATTTTTACAACTTCTTCTAAAAGCCTTGGCGCAGTCGCCAATTTTTGCGAGCTTTTTACAAAAGTAAAAGCCCAACGAAGTAATTTTTGCGGGCTTTTTTTTCTAAAAAGCCCCTGGCGAGAGTTGAACTCGCGACCTCAACATTACCAATGTTGCGCTCTAACCACTGAGCTACAGAGGCGATTCCACCTTTTTTTGCGTGGTTTAGTCACGCACAGGCAGTTTCTAGTAGAGGATTCGTGAAAAAAGCATTTAAATGGGCAACTACCCTGCTCCGTGAATCGGGTCAATGGAGGCTTCGTATGAGTGATAAGATGGTGAAAGGGTTGAATACGCGGAAGCGCACGGGTCGAACGCCCAATCGGGGTCGTCAGAGTAATTACGGGAAGGGGAAGTAAAATTTCCCCTATTCCTTAGGAGTCTTTTTCTCGGTTGTTTTTTCGTGAAGGATGCCTAGGAGCGTGTCGAGCGGCGCAAGAGGAACAAGAGTTTCCTCTCCCGTGAGCATGTTTCGAACTTTCACCTGGTTCTGCGAGAGTTCGTCTTCCCCTTGCTGTTTGAGATGCGGGAGGTCAAAAGGGTTGATTTTTGCAGGAGAGGAGAAGCTAAATTCGATGTACTGGCCGTGGACCGCATCGGCCATCCTTCGGTATTCTTCCTCAGGATCGATGACAATCA
>CAYHJZ010000039.1:0-7895 GCA_964357115.1 uncultured archaeon
GCCCTTCTACATTGATCGTGTCTTCGCGTGCACTCGCGGGGGCGAGAATGTGCAATACCACGGGTGCGCTTTCCGATTTGGCTAGCGGAGAAAAGGGCGGCGAGGGATTCCAAGAAAACCACTGCACAATATCCGCGATATCATTATTTTGTGCGGATTGAATGTCCACTTCCGCGCGAATCGTTTCCGGACTATCCACGCTGTTGCTGTTGCGAATCGTAAATGTCTTCGTGTAGAGTTTGTTCGCCGTCGCCTTGAAGGATTGCGGATTACTCGGATTCACATTCAAGGAGAGGGTTTTGAACATCGTGTAGCTGACACTTCGTTCTTCGTTCGTGAATTTCACGCGAATCGTTCCTTTCTTCACGTCTCCACTCTTGATGTTTTTCACGCTGAGGGTTTGCGGCACTGTTACCGACAAGGTCACGGGCAGAATGGCGTTCGGGTTGAGCGTGATAGTCGAGGGTTGCGTCACGATGCCCAAATCGCTTGTTTCCAAATCTCCTTCGTAGGCGAGCTCAATCGTTTGGGCTTGATTCGACGTATTCTCGAGTGTAACAGTAGCCGTCGCCGCAGTTTGTCCTACGACGAGTGCACTCGGAAAGGCTATGTTGGTTATTTTCACCGGAATGTCTTTTTCAAAAATGGTTTTCTCTTCTTGTCCGCCGGATTGGTTGACACGATCCACTACGAAGTAGTGCGCGCCCGCGTCCACATACGAGGTGATTCCCGCGTCCCATTCTACGCGATACTCGCCCGGTCGCAGGGATAGAGTAGTGGTTCCCACGAACGTGTGCAGGGAGTTGTTTCCCTGCGCCTCAAATACGCGTCCTTCTAACGCGCCCACAATTTTTCCTTCCGTGTCGTAGGCACCTATCGTCGTCTCCACGAGGGATCCAATGAAAAAGTCAAAGAGGAAGAATCCTCCAATGCCTACGGCTAAAACGATGGCGATTTCCTTTCCGTGAAGGCGGAGGATTTCTTTCGCCGTATCCATGGGAGAGGGCCCGCTGGGGGCTCCGTTTCCGGGTCCGTAGTTTCCTCCAGCGGCGAAGGGGTCTGAGGTGGCTTCATTGGGGTCGTACATCTTTTTTTGGAGGAACGAGCCCCTATTAAAGTTGAGCGTTCCAGAGTGTAATTCATATGGGTTCCCCGTTTTCTTCCGAGGTAGAGTGGGATGCGCAACGCGTCGTGGGCGCGTGTGCCTTGCTGCTACTCATCGCTTCCCTCGTTTTCTTGATTTACTATTCTACTCTTTCCCCTCCTGGCTTTTCGACGTTAGCGTGGGTGGAGCTTCCTTCTATTTCTCAGGATGGTTCTGCGGGCGTGTTATCGTGGCGCGTCGTCGCGGCGTCGAACGAATCCGTGGAGACGACGTATCGCCTGATCTCGTTTGTCAATCGTGAACGCGTCAATGAGGAGGATTTTTCTCTCCTTCCGGGTGATTCGCGCATTGCTTCGTTTGAGATTCCCGTTCGAACCGATGACTCAGTTTTCTCTGCGGAAGTGCAAGTTGAATTGCACGTGTTGAATGAACAGGGAGAAATTCAAGCGGATGCGATTCCACTAGAATTAAGCGCGTGGTCGAACGAAAATAAGTAATTCGATCTTTGGGTCTAGAAGAAAATCATTTCTTTTTCTCGGATTTTTTTGAAGAAGTTGTTTTGGATTTGATTAGTATGGGGTTCCTGAAAGGGGCCCGATTTCCTTTTTCCCAGGTTTTTAGTAAAAAGCCGTATTAGTGTATCCCACTCGTTCTTTTTGCTTTAGCCGCTTCGACTTCTTTTTTCTCTGCGGGCATCTTTTCAGCCATTCGTCCAATCTGTCGTTCTTTTTCTCTCACCATCGCATCCATCTCTCGGATGAGGGCTTCCTGCTCTCTCGTCTTTCGTTCGAGTTGCGCAATGGTTTGCGCGTGCTTGGCTTCGCTTTCTTTCTTAATCGCGTGCTTTCGGTCTTCGAGCGAGAGCAATTCTTTCGAATACATCGCTCTTAGTGACGCGGTTTCGGATTCCATATCCAACGCGATTTTTCTCGCGTGGTCGCGTTCTTTTTTGAGCATGCTAAGCATGGTGATGTGTTTTTTTTGCAATTCATGCACCAAGTGTTCGAGTTTTTTGGCTTTGTGCTCGAGGTGCGTGTGGTGTTGCGCGTATTCGTCGATTTTTTTCTTTCCATTTTCTAAATGGCTAAACACATCGTGCTTGTTAATCGTAAATTCTTGCATGAGTTCGTGCAATTCATTCTCCATTTCCGTAAGGGAGTATTTTTCGGTGGGTCCGAAGTATTTTTCTCGCTTGAGTTGGTCGCGTTCTCCTTTTATTTTTTGAAGCTCTTCTTCTTTGACTCGAATGAGCGAGAATAAGTCGCCTTCCATTCCCGCAACCGGTTTTTCGTCCGCGTAGCTTTTTCGCAGGGCAATGTGCATGTGTTCATTCACGCGCTGGAGCGCCATCCATTGTCGGTGCATGCGGGCTTCGATTTCGGCTCCGAGGGCAGGCGTGGTTATTTTTTCCGTAAGGTCAATTTTTCGGTTGTTTTTGTCTTTTTCGAATCGGATGTTTCGTTCGAGCATTTCGCCTGTTTTTTTAACAAATGTCTCGGCTTCGCGCACGTCCACGTCTTTCAGTGCCGCGTTCTTGAGTTGTTCGATTTGAAGGAGCGTGAGGAGTTCTCCCACGTGTTGCGTGTGGGTGTGCCATTCGTGGAGTTTTTCGATGAGTTGGGCGCGGTTGGCCTGATTCCAGGGAATGAGGGGCGCGCTCTTGAGCTTGTGGAGCTCATCCTGCAGCTGGTCTAATACGAGTCGGGTTTCGGACATAAAGTGTAGTCTGAGAGGATTTTTCCCTATTTTAATGCTTTGGACGAATGCCTCGTGTTTTCGAGGAATTTTATTGAGAGGGTCCTCGTATTCGAAGGTATCTTCTGGAAGATCCAAATGCTCCCCTATATTCAAGAATGCCCATTTCGTGGAGTCGTTTTAGGCTTGCTCTGACTATTCCATCGAGTTGTGTCGTTGTTGTCCCGGGGAATAGTGCTCGCAAGCTTACTGCCACGTTTTGGGGTGTGGAGTAGATTGTTTTTCGCTTTTCAAGCAATTTTGTAATATGTTCATCGACGGTTTCGCTTGAAACGGCGAGCAGTGGATTTTTTTTGCTTGGGGTTTTCTTTTTTGTTTTTGCTAATTTTCTGTATTTCATTATCCGTTCAATCAATTTTTTTGGCGGATCCGTGTTGAAAATGGTCTTGTATAATCCAGTGTATTCAGCCGTTTGTATGCTTCGTTGCACGATTCTCTGAAGGTGTGTTTCAAATAAAGCAATGGACTTTTCAAACATGCGAATGTGTCGCAAGTTAACTTCTTCGTTTTCGGGCGAAACATTTCCCCTCATTTCCATGACTCTTGTTCTCAATTCTGGTATTTTTCGAATAAAGAATTGAGCGAGCGGGTCGTTCGTGAGTGCGGCACTAAATCTTTTGGGGTCAGATGCTTCGCTTAACCATTTTTTTACTTTCTCTTGGATTAATTCTGCTTCCTCCCCTGTCGAGCGTGCGTGCTCTTCTGCTCCTTCCTGTTCTTTTTCTCTCGCGAATCTTTCTTTTTGAGCTTGCCTTTCTTCTATTGTTTTCTTTTGTTTTTTCAGTCGTTCCGCTTCTTTTGCCCTTCTTACTTTTTCACTTTTTTTCCATTGTCTTGCTTTTTCTCGCTCGCTAATATCCCGTGTGAAATCGGCGAGGTTCTTTTTTCGTGTGGTTTCTTCATCGCGCAATTGTTCTCTTTCTTTTTCCGTCAGTCCGATTCTTGGCAGTGGTTTTTTTACAAAATAGGCATAGTGTTTTCAGTATTCGCTTTTGCTCATCTTTCTGTGGGTTAGTCTTTCGAGCAGTTGGAGCAACACTGCTTTTTTTTCAGGGTGACTTCTCAATTGTTCTAATCGAATAATTTCCTCAACCAATTTTTTTGCGAGCGGATCGCTTCTCGTGGCGTGTTCTCTTTCAATCGGATCCGCGTGGTTTGCAGTCCACTCTCTAAAACGTTCGTTCATCTGCTAATGAGGAGTGAGTGGGTTTTTTTTCCTCGGAGGTTCCCCAAACGGGTTGGGGCGACTGCCTTTTCTTCGTGGGGGTTGGGGCATCCTTTCGTTATTCGGTTGGCCTATATAATTTCTCTTTTCTCCATGTCCTCGGCGCTTCTCCATCCGGTTGGTTTTTATTCCATGTTTTGCTGCTTAGTTTTCATGTCTTCCCTGCGCGTTTTTGATGATCATGGGGTCGTCTTGCAGGGCGAGGAGCGCCTCGTCATCGATCCGCATCGCAAGCGTCTCGTCGCCGATCACGTGATTGTCTCGCACGCGCATTCGGATCATGTGAGTATTGGTGCCGCGAATCTTTTTCCGTATTCCATGAGTGCTCCCACGCAAGCGTTAATCGCTTCGAAGATTCCGGAGAAAGCCGTCACACGAGCCGTTGATTTCAAGACGCATTTTGATTCACCGAATGGAAAAATTTCCCTAGTTAATTCAGGTCATATTCTGGGTTCCGGTCAAGTCGTGTGTGAGGGCGAGTCGAAGGTCTGCGTCACCACCGATTTCAAGTTGCAGGATTCGATTGTTCAGAAGGGCGCGGAGATTGTTCCGTGCGACGTATTAGTCATCGAGTCCACGTTTGGCTTGAAACAATTCTCATTTCCTGGGCGTGAAGCCGTGTACGCGGAGATGGGTCAGTGGATTAAGGAAACCATTGCTTCGAATCGTCTCCCCGTGCTCGCAGGGTATGCGACGGGGAAGGCGCAGGAGCTCACGAAGATTGTGAATGAGTATTCCTCCGTCACTCCTTTCGTGCATGAAGGTATTTTTGAAAAAAATTCCGTGTATGAGAAGTGGGGTTCCTCTCTCGGAGAGTTTGTGAAGATTGAGCATAATTTGAAAGAAGCCGAGTTACTCATTCTGCCCCCCACGTTGTGTTCTCCGCATGTGTTGCACGCGATTTCGGTTTCGGCGGGAAAGCCGGTGTCTTCCGCGAAGTGCACGGGGTGGTCGTGGAAGGAAGCGCACGCGCGCACGTTTGCTCTTTCCGATCACGCGGATTATTCTCAATTGTTGCAGTACGTCCGCGAGGCTTCCCCCAAACAGGTGTTCACGCACCACGGTTTTGATCGCGAGCTCGCGCAAGCGATTACGCGAGAATTGGGTATTCCCGCGCGTCCCTTGGCGGATGCCAAGCAGCTCGCGTTAGCGGCGTGCTGAGTCTCTTTCTCCTTCCTTTTCGCGTCGTATTTTCGTGTGCCTTTATAAAATCCCGCGGGTTTGCTCTCGAATGGCATTGGATTGGGAGTCCATCGTGGATCGTGTGCAGGATGTCGTTGCCGATGCGCGGGAGCGAGGCGAACCTTTCCTGGAACAGGCGAAGAAAACCTACTTTGAGTTGGAGGATCGTTACTACCGTGTCCTCGATTCCCTCCAGCCGAAACTTCCCGTGTATTCCGTCATTGATCCTTTGGATAAAGTCCTTCCAAGTTTTGGTATTTTGTTAGGCCTCGTGGGTGCTGTCCTATTTTTTGGTTTGCTCGGCGTGGGCAGCAGTCTCGTTTTCGGCGATTCGGTTTCGTTGTCCGTGACGTTTAATGATTCCTCCGGCATCCCCGTGCGCGACGTGTCGGTTTCGATTGCCGCATTAACAGGCAACACCGCCACGCAGACAAAAGTCACGAATGCCAGTGGCACCGTGCAGTTCTCCCTTCCTGCGGGAGAGTATGAAGTTTCCGTTTCCGAGTCGGCATTCGAACCATTTTCTCAAACCATTTCATTGTCTTCTTCTAAATCGCAGATCTTCACATTAACGGCGAAAGGAGGCGGGGAGAAATCGCGCGTGTTGCTGATTCAGGATGCCTCTGGAAAAATCATTGGCACGACGAAACCCTTGCCCATTTCGCTTTCCTTTTCGTGTCAAACGGGTACCGCTCCGTTGCCTCAGACCGTGCAATCCGGAAACGTCACGTTTCTCCAGCCTGGTTCGTGTGCGGGATTGAGCGTCACGGTCTCGGCGCCCGGTTACATTACGAAGACGCAAGTCATCTTGGGCGACACCACTACCCTATTGCTGCAGAACGCGGCTGCGTTGAGCGAGGATGAAAATACCGATGAGACGATTCCAAATCCTACGGGAGGAATCGTCGAAGCCTCCGTCACGACGGTTTCCGGCGTCGCCATTGAGGGAGCGCAAGTGAAGTTGTACCGCATCTCCTCCACGGGTGCGAGCGTATTATCCAATCAAGTTCTTTCCGACGCGAGTGGTTTTTCCTTATTTGAGAGCGTAGCTCCCGGTTCGTATATTTTAGTCGTCACGCAGGAGGGATTTCAATCCTTCACGAGTGATTCGTTTTCCGTGATTGCGGGAGAAACGCTTTCGCTCTCCGCAAAGCTCGTGGTCAGCAGCACCGATGCGCAGTTGTTGGTCAAAATTCTCAACGCCTCTAATCAACTCCCGGTGGAAGGAGCGGTGGTCACGTTATTTGTTTCGTCTTCTTCCAACACCCTCATCGAGTACGGTTCCTACACTGCGGATGGGAATGGAGTAGTCTCCGAGCCCGTGGCCGACTTCAATGGAAACGCGCACCTCGTCGTGTCGCACGATTCATTCGTCACGTTCATTGGTGCGAATAAAGGAATCGTCATCGGGAACGGAGCCCCTATTCCTATTCTCTTAGATCCCGTTCAAGCTGCCAACCCAAATGGTTCAATTCCGAATGCCGTCGTGGTTGATGTTAAAGTCGTGGATGAGATTGGCCTGCCTATTCTGGGAGCGGAAGTTCGCGTGTTCTCCCCGGATGTGAATGGGGTAATGTTAGGTGTAAAGTCCACCAATTCAAGCGGAGTGGCGCGTTTCACGAATCTTCCGGAAGGAACGTATCAGGCCGCCGCATCCACGAATGACTTAGATGGAATTTCCGCTCCTATTTCAGGAAAGAAGGGTCAGATTGTCACGCTCCCCGTTTCGTTGGAAATTGGTTCCGCGCTAGTGGAAGTGTCCGTGCGGAGTGAGCAGAATATTGTGATTGCCGATGCGCAGGTGAAGATTATTCGCTTCGGTACTACTGAAGTATTAGCCACGGGCGTGACGAATGCGCAAGGAATTGTAACGCTCGGCGTTCCCACCGGCAATAAAGCGTTTGTAGAAGTTTCCAAAGCCGACTACTTGCCGTTCTCCTCTGTTGCGTTTGATATCATCAAGGACAACACGCACAAGATTTCCATCGAAGTCAGCTTGACGAGCGCGTCTCCCACATTAGGAATGGCGTTGAATTCCATTTACCACATTTCTTCCTCCGGCGCGCAAACCTTAGCGTCTTCATTGTCGGCAGGAGAAACGTACGCGTTTCACTTCACCACGAAAACGCCTTCTCTTCTCTCCAACGTAAAGAGTGTGATTCGCCTGAATGGAAATGCATTTGCGTATGTCAGCACGCACACCGCGACTTTCACGGGTGCGGAAGCCGCCAAGGGAGGCGTTTCATTCTACACGACGTTTAATCCCGACGCCCCTTTTTCTCCCGAGAATAGTGTAAGTTCGGGCACCGCGTCGAATGTGATGGTGAATGCCCTCGGTGACATTTCCGCAGGTGCGTTTGAAGTCATTGTCTTTGTCAAAATTAATCCCGCGTCCATTCCGAATGTGGACAAGTTGTTGTTGAATTATCAATCGCAGTCCGCGTCCCAATCCTCGTGGTTGTATGCGGAGTCCTTCACGATTGGCCAGCCTCTCCCGGCGCAAGGGGATTTTGGATACGTCTTCTTCCTCTCGCAAATAGGGAGTTCGCAGAAGGTACAAGTGTCTCCGAATGCGCCCGCCCCTTTAGAGCAGAATCAGAGCTACACGTTAGAGTACGCCGTCACGAA
>CAYHJZ010000040.1:0-7850 GCA_964357115.1 uncultured archaeon
AAAGAATGGGCGAATGGCGGCGGAAACTACGTTCTCTATCAACGAATCGGAACGGGAGACGCATCGTGGTTTATTCAAATTGACTGCGATAGTTTTCTTACCTCGCTGGTAAATACGTTTGAGCCCAACATAGAAGGAAAGACCACCGTGACATTCAAAGACCTACTGAATGACTGCGAAGCCGACTTTAGTAGCGGAAACGTGGAAGATTTAGAAAACGAAAATGGAAGATCACTACATGCGCTGAGATCAAACCTCGTCGCAGGAGACCAACTCATTAATGGACTCATTACGCAAGGGTTGTACTTCTCCCCGGTAACGGCCAATACCAAAGCCCAATTAGTGGAGCAGAGCACCGAAACCACCATCGAACAAATCCCCACATGTACGGTTGGAACCAACGCCGTGGAAATAACGCTTACCAACAACACCAAAACGACGCTACAAAATTCTATTTCACCCACTGGCAAATTTCCCCAATCACTCATTTTCAAAGAAAACAATGTGCAAAAATATTTACTCAACATCAAAGGATACGGGTACGTCAACAAAGAAGTCAGCATGATCATTGAATTGTGCCACCGAGAAAACAATGGTTTCACCCGCGCGTGGAAACAAATCAACGTCGAATCCACGGGGAAGAAAACCATTGTAATGGCCACCCCGCAAGAACCCTTCACCATCCCCGTAACACTTTCCAACGTCGCCGAGATTAAGGCACAATTTAGAGAAGATTACCGCGGGGACGTGACGGTATCATTCTTCTTGAAAGACACTAGCCCGAATGAAATCGAAGCCATTACAGTAGACGCAACCGATGATCAAACATCTAACAAGTTGCGAATCAAACTCTCTTCCCGAGCAGCCGAAGCGATCATTGAAAAAACAAAAATTGCCGACTCACCGAATGAGTTACTTAACCAAATGAATGGAAACATCACGCCCAAGAATGGCAACCCCAGTCTCTTGGTCCCCCAAAAAGCCGAGGGGTTATTGTCGGTAGAAACCAATGTTCAGTACGATGAGGACTACTTCACTGTCACAGGCGCGAGCCCCGGAACCTATGAACTCACACTCACGATTGGAAGCGAATGGGCGCCCTTGAAGAAAGAAATTCGACTCGTACCTGCGAACTTTTCATCCACCAACAGCGCGGTCATTGACGAATCGGATATTTTCATCGTGGACTTTAGTCCGGAAGAAATCCGCCGAGACATTTGCACATTGTGCGACTCCCTCGAAGCCTGCCTCGCGTGCGTGGATAACACACTCGCCGTCACGTACGGAAAATAAATTCACGTACAATTGTGAAAAAACTACGCGATAAAATAGAGAATTTATTTCCTGCGTATGGGGTTCCTGAAAGGAATCCGATCAAGGGTTTCGTTCCTTGATCCCGAGGTAGGGTTATCTGCGATAACCCGTCTTTTTTCTCAAAAGTTTTTCCCGGGTTTTTTTCAAAAAGCCGAGTTATTGCTTCGTAGAAGGCCCAGGCGCAACCGGAGTCGCCGGTGCAATCTTAGGGGGAGGCGATTTGGGGAAGAACGAAATCACCTTATCGCGCGCCCGCTTCGAAAGAAGAAGAATAAGCGAAAGCGCTACCAATGCGCCAAAAAAAAGATTCGACGTTCCGGTAACCAAACCCGTAACCGGATTGGGAGAATCTGTATCGGACTCCGACGGAGGGAGAGGGAGAATCGTCTCAATTGCCACGGAAACAGCTTCACTCGCTTGCGAATTCACTACAAAAAAAGTAACGGATTCATTCCCGAGGCTCGATAGAGGATAATACGTCACGGGAATCGTGACACTCGATTGAGAAGCAACGCGTACGGAGTGAATGGAAGGAATAGCACTCAGCGAAGATGATTCGATAATGATATCCTCATCCTGCCAACCCGAGTTTTGAATCGTGAGAAAAGACTCGAACGATCCTTCTTGCGGGACACGAACGCTCGAAAAAGGGGAAAAGACACTCAAGTTGGTCACACGAGGAACGTGAACGGAAAGGGTTCCGAGAAACGTACGCTGGTGCGTGAGCTTATTGTAGGCCTCAAAGGAAAGCGTGTGCGTTCCGAGTTCTAAAGAGGGAGTTGACACGAGTTCGAGCTCGGAAACAATGCGCTGCCCATTCGAAACGAGAGGGTGTTCGTCGTTAAGAATAATCACGCTCAACCCTGGAATGATGTGGCGAGAACGAATCACGTAATCGGTGGACGCGCCCAAATGAGTGAATGAAACACTTCCTGTCGCGCGAGAATTGCGAGGAAGACTCAACGAGGAAGGGGAAATCGAAACCGCACTAATCACGGGAGGCGCCGTGATCGCCGAGGTTTGATACGTAAAGTATCCCGGCGTAAAATCCGAATGTACTCCTCCGGTAACATAGGCATGCGATTGCATGGAGAAAAACACGAGGAAGAGTCCTAAGAAAATGAGGATCGCACGCAAGGGATAAAAGCGGAAGAAAAAATACACGCGATCCACGAACGAGGGCTGTTTCTTAGGAATCGGCCAGCGAGACATGAAACTATTCTCCCTTCACCGCTTTACTTGCCCAGATGGGGTTGTTCTTCCAGACGCGAGAGGCAATGAAGAGCAAGGCCAACACGACTAAGACAAACAATCCCAATCCAATGGCGGAAACGCCCGACAAGAGACCGGTGATTCCGGCGAACAAGCCGGTGTCGATTACATTCACGCTAAACGCCACCGGCGTCTCGACGCCAGGAGAGACGAGCACTAAGACGGGGGAGTACGATCCCACGCGCGTCGCATCCGAAGCGCGCAAAATGAAGGAGAGCGTGCGCGTCTCGTGAGGAGCTAAGGTTTCGTCGCTCGGACCAATGAGTACGAGACCGCTGCCCTTGACGCCAACAAGTTTGTACGTGAGACCAAACACCGAATCATCGGAGGTGTTTTCTACAATCACATCAAACAGGGTGTCGGTGCCCTTGGTCACGTTCAACACGCTCGGAGCGCTGCGCACGTCCAAAGGAGAACCGGCCAATGATAAATCCGGAACCACATCAAACACGAGCGGAATCGCCGAAGCAGGAGTGGCATTAATCTGCACCTGATTCACGACTTTCGTAGTCGACGTTTGCGCATCCGGACGAACCGAAAGCGTCACGACGCGAGATTCACCCGCAGCGAGTGTCGCGGAGACGGGACTGAATGAAAAGTCAATACCCGGAATAGGGAATTGCACACCAAACGAAACCGTCTGGGAGACATCTCCCTTATTTTCCACAACAAAAACCATTTCTTCCGAATAACCTTTCGTAACTTTCGTAAACGAGTCCACGAGCGTGGATTGCACAAACGAAAACGGCAACACTTTCATGTTCGTGGATTGGGAAATAATGTACCCGGACGCGGACGCGGTGACTTTGAACGGGTGCGTTCCCGCCGGAGTGCTCAACGCGGGAGAAACGCTCACATTCAACGTGAACGATTCATTCGGTTGCAAAACCAAATCCTCAGCGGAGGCAGGGATAATGGAATCGACTGACAAATTCACTTGCTGCACTTTGTTCGTGAGGTTCTTCACCGTGACGGGGAAGAGCGTGGTTTGAAGTTTGATCAAATCCTTGGCTTTCTTAGGGAAAACCAACGAGACAATGGCTTCCTTGGGGGAAACACACTCGTTCACGGACACATCAAAGGGACGCGCGACCAGCACAGCATCGGTCTGCACGTACACGACTCCTTCATAGTCTCCCGCATTCCCGGGAAGAGTGGCAACAGACAATTGAACAATGTCAATCTCTCCGCTCTCTAAGAAGAGGGATTCTTCCTCAAACGTGGGAAAGAGAATGGGGTGTTCACCCTTGACTAAAACCGTGGCATCGGAGCCGGTGTTGTTCTTCACACTCACCGAAACAGAGTCAAAGAAATCCGACGTACACGAGGCGGAATTAAACGCGCTCACCGTCAAAAACGGGTTGCTGCCCACGTACACATTCAACGGAACTTCGGTCTTCTGACCGTCGGCGTCAATGATAATAGTAACATCGTACGGATCGTGATCCGCATCCAGGGTGGCAAAGACATCCAAGCCAATGACGGTGGACTCATACCCATTCAAGGAGAATTTCTTAATCGCAGGCGTCACTTTGATGAGTTTTGAATCAGAATCAACTGTAATGGTGACGTCGTGTTCTTCAAAGTCTAAATTATTCACCGATAAAGGGATCGTGACGGTCATTCCTTCTAGCAAGGAAACCGTGGACGGTCCATCCATATTCGCCGTGAACGGAAAGGCCGACACGACAGGCGCAACGAAAAGAGCGCTAATCAAGACGAAAAGAAAGAATCCAGTTTTTTGCAGCATTGTTTTTACCCCACCACCCGATTTTTGACTCGGGCGATTAATGCAATCACTAAAATAAAGACCATCGCGAGAAGCACGGCATCCACGACAGACGTAAAGGAAAAAGGAAAGACTAGGAAACCCGCGAGGGGGGAAATGAAGTCATCATTCACTAACGGAGGAGACGTTGAAGCATCTGAGGCGGGAGCGCTCTGCACATTCACGCGAAGGGGAACATTCACCGTGTCCACTGCCCCGGTGACGCGAACCGTTGCGGAGTAGGATTCTCCTCCAAGTGTGCCGGGAAGGGCGTGAATGAATAAGGTGACGGTCTGAAACGAATGCGCGGGAATCGTGACAAAAGGATCTTGTGCGATGAGCTCAAACGAAATGGGACCAAAGGCTTCGAAGTAAAACGTTTGGGGGGCGTTAGAATCGTTCGTGATGGTGAGGGCGAACGGCGTCGAGGTTTCGCCGAGAATGTCAATGGCGTCCACACTCGGACTAACCGAGAAGCCTCTCACGAAGGTGAGTGCGAGGAAGAAGCACAGGACAATGATTGTGAGTTTTAGCGGATTCGACAAACTGAACACCATTCACTAATTCATGTGAATACTATATATGGTGCTTAACTCTTATTTAAAGATTAACGGCGTTTTAATATATCAGGATGCTCGACGACTTCATTGAAACCAACCAAATTAGTGCCCAAATTCTGACATTTGACGAAGAAGTGGCCACGTGTGCCCAGGCCAAAATGGTCGAAAAAGCCACTCCGGTGGTCAAAACCATCGTTTTAGCCCATTCTAAGGGGTTTGCGCTCGCCGTGGTAGAAATGTCCAAGAAAGTGGACATCTCAGCCGTAGCCCGCATTTTGGAGACCTCAGCTGTTCGACTCTCGACCCCCGAGGAAGTAGAAAGCGTCACCGGGTATGCTGTAGGAGGAGTGCCCCCTATTAGCGTGTATGGGAACCCCACCCTCATTGATGAAGGCGTCTTATCGCACGCATGGGTGGTGGCAGGAGGAGGAGACGCTAAATCCCTACTCAAAATCATGACCAAAGACATCCTCGCGCACGCATTTGAAGCGCGTGTGGAAAAGATTTCGAAGTGAAGAAGAATGAAGAAATAAAGAAAAAATTAGAAAAAGTAAAAGTAGAAAACAAAAAAAAGAGAAAAAATACTTATTTTAGTTTTAGACATTCAGCGCGTTTAGCACGCCGAATAGCCGCAACCGTGACCGTATCCTTTCGAATACGAAATGTCTAACCCATTAGGGAATGACACGTGTACTGAGCGCGTGGTTCCGTGCGAAGAAGGGTAGGAATCGTACCCGTACGAAGAGTATGAGGAATACGTCGAAGGGTAGGTGAGGTACGAATAGGGATTGTATGCGTACGCCGGGTACGTGTACACCGGGTAGGAACCGGATTGGTATCCTGAAGGGTAATAGCGACCGCCGCCCAACGTAGGGTAGCCGGAGTTAGGATAGTACGCGTAGTACGTGCGACCCACTCCATAATCGGAAGGAACGTAGTACGATCCCGCGTAGACTTGGGACGTAGTATTCGTATTCGGAACGTACGCTGTATAGGCGAATGCGACGCTCGAAAAAAGGAGCAACGCGGCCATTAAGATGAAAAATGAGAAAACGGTTTTGTGGAACATGAGGATCTCCACATACTATGGACTCGTAAGATGTATTTAACCCCCGACGACACATTATGTAGATTTTTCGGGGTTGAGCGAAAAAAAAGTGTGAAAGAGAAAAAGAAAAAAAAGGAGCCGCAAAAAACGGCTCGGGAAAAATTAGTTAGAGCTGTCTCCATCCATCATATCCACCTCCACTCAATCTATCCGTTAGAATTACTTCAATTTATTCATCAATTAGAAGTATCGCCATCCATATTTTTTTCCTCCTTTAGAAGTCAAATGGTTTCAATGTTTTTCGTCCGCCACCATTGCAACGATCCACGGCGCGCTTCATGAGCATTTCCACCTGATCGTTCAACGCGTCGTACGCGTCGGAAGACATCATCATGTTCTTCCCACGAACAAAATCGGCTACTTTTGACTTAACAATAAACGTTTCCGCCATACGAGTATTCCTCCCAACCCAGCCCCCTCACTCGAGAAAGGGAATGGTATATTCCTCTTGGCGTTTCCCAAGTATAAAAGAATAATTCCCCAAAACGGGCTAAAACAACGAAAAACACGTCTAAAACGAGAAACGGAGGCATCTAAGGAAAAAAGAAGAAAGCGCGCGCAGAAGTCAAAAATAAACAAAACGTGCCGTCCGATCGCCCATCACTCATCACAAATCAGAAGGATGCATCTCGTCATTCGGCACGCACCACTTGGGGGAGAAACCCCTAATAAAAGAAACCCTAGTGCACAGGTCCAATCGGCTTGAAGCCGAACGTGTCGTAGTACTGCATGAGCTTGAACGCGTACGCTGAAATCACAAACAAGACGACTTCCAAAATGACAAAGATGAATCCCACAGGCAAACCAAACATCCAGCCAATCAACAAGGGAATGACAAAGAAGAGAAAACCCAAGAACGTACGCAACACGCGCTGACGCTGACGCTGCGTCTCGGCCACGAGAGGAGAGAACACGCGACGAAACACGACATCGGAAGCAATTCCTGCGAGCGTACACAAACCTAAGAAAATAGCATGCGCACTCGGACCGGTGACTTCCACCAAATCATTCGCCGAAAGAATGAGACGATTCGCGGTACTATTAATCGTGTTCACCACCTGACTCGGAATCACCACGCCCGTGCCGACAATCTCAACGCCCCCATCTTTTGTGGGACGAATAATACTCGAAACGGACGTTGCGCCGCCGCCCCCACCGCCGCCACCTCCGCCTCCGCCGCCACCTGCACCACTATCTCCGCCCCCTGAGGGATTCACGGGAGGAGACGGAGGGTTAGGATTGCCCGTGCCCCCCGTGTCACTCACGGAGAACGAGAACGAGGAATACTCACCATTCCCCCAATTGTCTTGAGAAAAAACTTCAACATCGTATGACTGGGAGCCGGATTGAAAGAAAATGCTACTCGGATTGAACGGAGCCGAACACGACGCGTCGCTCCCACTCGGAACACACGACACGGTCACGGGATATTCTCCCCCATTAATGACGAGACGAACTTCTTTCGTCGTGTCCACGCCGGAGAAATCAGAAAGAGTAAACTGCAACGTCGAAGGAGGAGTACTTACTAACCCGGAAGGAGAGCTGCTCACGATGTGGGGAGCGGAATAATCTAACGTAATGTCGGAAGCCCTCTTATCTGAGGTGACAAAACCATCTTCCACGCCTTGCAAAACCAAATCATACACGCCTTCTTCAATGTCAGGAGGGGCGAATGGAAGATTACAGGGAACAAAATCCGTTCCCACATTCGAACACGAAGATGTGGTGGAAGCGGGAGAGGCAATGAGAATATCTCCCGCGTTCACGACTTCACCGGTGAGTTGATTCACAAAAACAGGACGCACGTCCAACTCATTCACAAAAAGAG
>CAYHJZ010000041.1:0-7664 GCA_964357115.1 uncultured archaeon
CAAAACATTGACATAAAATATAGGGTGTGTTTTTTGTAGCAAATCGACATTCGACACATCAGAAGGATAGTGGTGACTAACTTCGTGGGAAACAATGGCTTTCGAATGATGTAACTCTTCCACCATTCGCTCATATAGCGTTTGAACCATGTCAGCTGCTTCAATGCGATTAGCCGCATGCACTAGAGGAGACAAGGGGTGAATTGGAAAGATGATATGAGCGTCCGAAATAGTTCGCGAGAGTCGTGAAGTAGTTACTGAATGAGGACGAATGCCTTTTTTGGCTGCAGCGCGTTGATCATCCAACGATTGATGATTAACCGCCCTAGCTCCAAGCTCAAGTAATTTGTCCACTCCAGCCAATTGGAGAAGAGTCATAGGATAGTTTGTATGGAATGGTTGTGGAAAGCCAACTATATCTCTAATATGAGGAGACAAGGACGCATTACGAATCACAATCGGCGTGAGTTTGGGGGGCACGACTCACCCAAGAAGATGCGGTTTTAATGCCTTTACCCCCACGTTATGTGTATGACGACTTCGGGTGTTGAAACCCTGGCCCAACGCCTAGTAAATGAAATCCAGGAAGGGAGCATCCGCACGGTAAAGGAGCTCAGTTCCCGCAAACGCGCCCTCGCGCAGGGACTGGAACTCCACCACCT
Source organism: uncultured archaeon (assembly GCA_964357115.1). Classification (GTDB taxonomy): domain Archaea; phylum Iainarchaeota; class Iainarchaeia; order Iainarchaeales; family VGJJ01; genus VGJJ01. Next base: position 663 of record CAYHJZ010000041.1, read on the forward strand.
CCCGACGAACCCGGACTTGCTTCCCCTGCTGAAAGGACAAATTACGAAAGAGCAGGAAAAACTATTCCACATCAAGCCGATTCGAAATATCTCCGGAGTCGCCGTATTGGCGGCAATGGTCAAGCCCCATATGTGCCCCCATGGGACGTGCGTGTATTGCCCCAAAGGAATCCACCACCCGGCGCCGCCCGCCTATACGGGAGACGAGCCTGCCGCGCAACGAGGGTATCGGAACAACTTCGACGCGTACGCGCAAGTGCACTCGCGCATTGAGCAACTCCAACGCACGGGGCATTCGACGGATAAATGTGAATTGATTATCATGGGAGGCACCTTCCTCTCGATGCCAATCGCGTACCAGTACGAATTCATGCAAGGGTGCTTGGATGGAATTGTAGGAAAAAAACACGAGACACTCAAAGAAGCCGTTCATGCGTGCGAAACGAGCGAGAGCCGCGTGATTGGAATCACGATGGAGACCCGACCCGACGTCGCCAAAGAAAGCGATATTGTTCGCGCCCTCGAATGGGGAACCACACGCGTCGAGATGGGAGTGCAGAGCATCTACGATGATGTGCTCGCAACGCTCAACCGACAACACACGATACAAACCACGATTGACTCGACGCGACGACTGAAAGACTCATGTTTGAAAGTCGGATACCACATGATGAGCCAACTCCCCGGATCGACGCTCGAACGCGATCTGAAAGCCCATAAAGAAATTTTTACGAATCCTGATTTTCGACCCGATATGGTGAAACTCTACCCTCTCGCGGTGGTGGAGAACACGGCGTTATACCCCAAGTGGAAAAGCGGAGAGTATCGCGAGATTACGGAAGAGGAAGCCATTTCATTTTACGCCGAAGTCAAAGCCACTCTTCCCGAGTGGACGCGCGTGATGCGTGTGCAACGCGACATTCCCTCGCAAAACATTTCCGGTGGAGTCAAAAAAACCAATTTGAGACAAATGGTGACGCAACGCATGAAAGAGAATGGAACCACATGCCGATGTATTCGCTGCCGAGAAGTGGGATTCAAACACGTGAATGAGGGAGTGTGGCCCGAGAAAGTAGAGATCGTGCGAAGAGAATACGAAGCCTCGCAAGGAAAGGAAGTATTCATTTCTGCCGAAGACGTGGAAAAAGACATCTTAGTCGGATTTATTCGATTGCGCATTCCACATCAGCCCTTCCTGAAAGAATTAGAAGACAGCGCGTTCATTCGCGAGTTGCACGTGTATGGAAACAGTGTCCCGATTGGAGAAAATAGAGAAGACACGGGACAACACAAGGGATGGGGAAAGAAACTCCTGCACGAAGCCGAAACCATTGCTAAAAATGAATATGGGAAAGAAAAAATGAACATTATTGCAGGAATTGGCGTGAGAGAATACTACAAGAAATTAGGATACGAGCAGAATGGCGCGTTTGTGGGAAAGAGATTATAAGTCATCCAATTTTTGGTTCAACTCATTTTTTTCTTTTTTAACGCGACGAATATCCGCCTTTATTTTTCTCTCGCTTCTCCCTGAAACTACAACGCCTGTTTGTTGAAAAATTCGAAATTCATGAGTATACAAATTGTATTCCGAAATCGCTTTTAGTAGTTTTTGTTCAAGAATCGCTTTACGCAGTACTTTTGCTTTTCTCGGAACAGTGGCTTTTTCGAGCTGTCGAGTCAATAATATGACTCGTTCTCTTGCGGTGCTCATTTCCATAAAATTTCGATCCATCATTTCCATATCGTAAAAACAACCCTCTACCGTTGAAAGAAATTTTCTTTCTTTAGAAAACTCTTCTCGCAACGCAGCAATACGTTCAGTAGCCGCATAAATTTCACTATCCGACATCGAGCCGAAGCGAGCTAATTGATGAAATTTCATTTCGGCTTCCTTCAGCTGACTTTCTTTAACGTCACACGCGGCTTTTATTTCCATTTGAATTGCCAAAAGCAATAAATGCAAATTTCTAGCATTCTTTATGCGGCTCTTCAAGGCATGCTTTCGTGCCACTTTTAGGGCTTCCAAGTCCCCCTTTAACTCGCGTTCAATGGGAGACAAAAACATTTGATTCCAACGCCGACGGATCGCGGAAAAAGCTCCCGGCCCACGAAGAGGGCGAATCTTATCCTGACGAAAGACATACGCGGAGCACATGGGAGAAAGCGATTGGAAGTGACGCGCATCCTGGGGGAGTAAGCGGCGAGGTTCCTCTGAAGGATGATCACGAACCCAGACTCCCACCCGAGCCTCGCGAGAAATGACTTTCTTCGAGATCTCACGTGCGCGACGAGAAAAATTTCGACGGTAGGGAAATTTGGGCATACTACTCCCCCAACAACCTGCCTGACTAATAAAAGCCAATGGCTTTTTTCGAGAATGCTGGAGATTATTTTAGGTGTCTTGGTGGTTATTTTAGCCGTCGCGGGAGTGTTCCTGTATCGCCGCGTGAGCGAATTGAGCGACTACGTGAACCAATTGACGTTCTCCAAACAGTCTCAATCCGTAAAGTATGGAAAAATGTCGGAAAACTGGATCCCCTTATCCGAAAAATTCCCCTACCCTAAAGAAAGTTTTCGATTCCTAGGAAACCCGATTGATGGGGTTGCATTCTTAGAAGATAAAATTGTTTTTTGTGAGTTTAAGGCAGGAAGCAGCCAATTGAGTGAAAAACAAAAAAACATTCGAGAACTCGTACAGAATAAAAAAGTAGAATGGCATGAATTGCGAGTGAATGAAAAATGAATTGGAAAAAAATGGGAATAGGAATTATTGCCTTGGCTGGACTGATTATTGCAGCGGGAATGATTACCAGCCCCCGCAACACGCTTCCCGAAATGGATCCGCAGGAATGGAAAACCATCTGGGCAAACGACCCTCCTCAATTCGGCGAAGGGTGGGGAAACCCGACGTTGTTGGAAGTGAATCTCAACGATTGGGGAGATAGCATCTGGGTCACGCCCACGGGAGAGCGAATTTACTTCATGTGGATTGAGGGAGACCCGTTCTCGAGTATCTTTCTAGGAAAAGGAGCGATTACAACGGACCCGGACGTATACTACAGTGACGAGCCCTTTGTGGAGAAACATGTGGACACACGATTCTATCTCACCGAAAAATACTATGGGGCCGCAGGACCCATGATTGACGCAGAAGGAAACTATTGGTACATGTCCGTCCGCGACTACATTAATGATGGGAAAACCGACACGGATATTTTTAGAAATTTTGAACGATTGCCTTTCAACACGGACGCACAACATACGAATCCGCACTACTGCGTCGCTAAAGACGAATTATGGTTTGACTTGGATGATCACCAAATCATGGTGCTCGAAAAGGCAAAAGAGAATGGATTCAACGGCGTTCCCGTCGACGCGCCGGAACCCATCAATACTCCCGGCGACGAAGTCAAGGAATCCCAGCCGTGGTTGAGTAGCGATTGCAACACGATGTATTTTACGAGCGGAAGATTGGGAACACTGGGAATATTCAAGAGCACGCGAAATGAAAGCAACGAGTGGAGCGAGCCTATCCCCATCATTTATGGAACAAAATATGGAGTGGGAGAACCTTCTTTAACGAATGATGGAAAGGAAGGATCGCGATTGTTTTACGAACAAATTTTGAGAAACGAGGAAACGAGCGTATTTACTACCGTGTTTTTCTACATTGAAAAAATAGCATGACAGAGAGGATTACTCTTCTCTAGTGATACGATAACGCAAAATCGCAGCTACCCCACTTAAGCCGGCGAGTTTTTTCCCGTGATCTAAAGAATCATCCAACACGTGAAAGGGAATTCCTGAACGATGACATGCAGAAAATAATGCGGACGTTTTTTCGCGCTGAGAGGAAACAAGGGAAGCACTCACTAACACATCGCGCGCTGCACCGGAATGAACCGAATGCTCCACCGAGGAAAACCCATACGCGGCGAGACCATCGTCCTTACCTAAGTGAAGTAAGAGTTCATCCATGAGACTAGACTCTTGGGCCACGCGACTCTCGCCCAACGCTTTGGTAATCGACGCATTCGACAAGGCTTCACGAATACCTTTTTGTCCTAACTCATTCGTCGCGACGCTCAAGAAAACTTTCCCATGACCCTTAGGAAGAGCATCCGAGAGGTGACGAAGTAACGCCTCGCGCGTGAAACCCGGACCGGCAATAATAATCTGGCTCTGCGGAGACGCGGCAATGATTTCTGTGAGAGAGGAAAAGTAATCCTTCCCGGAAAGTTCGGAACGATATTGCTTCCCGGATTTATGCGAGGCAATCACGCCCATCTCCTTCAAACCGGAAGCGGAAACTTGGAGAATGTGCGCGGACTCGTCATCAAGCACCACACCCAAGTAAAGGGGCTTCTGACTCTCTTTCTCGCGCGCACGCAAACGGGCCACATCGTGCGGAAACAAATGCGCTTTCTGCACCGTAACGGGTTGAAACGTCGTAAACACGAGCGCGTGTTGCGAGTGCACCTCCACAAACTCCGCAGGAGAGCCGGACTCAATGACTCCCGAGACGCGCAACGAGGGAGTGGTCTCGTCTACTTCCACGGAGGCTACACGGAGAGTGAGAAACATCTTCAAGCGAAAGGGTTTCTGGCCCGGTTGTTTAGGTTTAATGTTGCGATCCGTCTCGCCGGAAACCACGTCCCCGGCGTGAATAAAACCCGACAAAAAAGCCATGTCTTCGGAAGAATGGCACTCGACGCGGAAGACGTTCTCTATGGGCTTCACGAAAAGGATTTTCATGAAGAGGCAAGGGCCGGAGAGTTCTTTAAAATAGGCTTGGAGACCAAAATAGGGTATGAAGCCCTTTACGCGTGTAGGATGGTTCTGCGTCGGCGTCGCGCTGGTTATTTTAGGAATCGTCTTCGCGAGTTTGGGAGGGCTCACGAATCCTTCCGCTGCCCTTGGAAACCTCGCCTCGGTGGCTTTTTGGGGAGGCCTTTTCTGGTTTGCCGTATTCGTACTCGGAATGGCCATCCTGTTTTTGAGCCAATAAACCCTAAGGAACCCTGCGCATGAGCCTCAAACGAATCGCTGTTATCGACCACGACAAGTGCTACCCGGACAAGTGCAACTGGCTCTGCCAGAAAAAGTGCCCGGTCAACCGAGCGGGACAAGACTGCATCACGCAAAACACGCAAAAAATGAAAGCCGTGATATCCGAACCCTTGTGCACGGGGTGCGGAATCTGCCCTCGCATCTGCCCGTTCGGTGCTATTACTATTATCAATCTCGATATTGATTTCGGAGAACCCATTCACTCATACGGAGAGAATCAATTCCGACTGCACCGATTACCCATTCCCAAGAAAGGAAGCGTCGTAGGAATGGTGGGAAGAAATGGAACCGGAAAGACAACCGCGATTGGCATTCTCGCGGGACAACTCATTCCTAACTTAGGAAAGTGGAATGAGAATGCGTCGTATGAAAAAATTCTCGAGACCTTTCGCGGAAAAGAATTATTCAACGTGTTCACGCGCATTCAGAAAAAACAACTCGCAGTGTCCATCAAACCCCAAATGGTGGAAAAAATTCCCCTCGTGCATCACGGAAGTGTGCGCGAGGTGTTGCACCGCATTAACCCGGAGAATAGTTCCCGCATCATGGAAAAACTCGGTCTCACTCCCGTCGCGGAACGAGAGCTGAAACAATTATCAGGGGGAGAACTCCAAAAGGTAGCGATTGCGGCGGCCGCACTCAAGAACGCGGACACGTACTTCATCGACGAACCCTCCTCCTACTTGGACATTCGCGAACGACTCCGCGTGGCAGGATTCATTCGAGAACTCGCGGGAGAAGAAAAAAGCGTCCTGACGGTGGAACACGACCTCGTGCTACTCGACTTCTTGTCGGACACCATTCACCTCATGTTTGGAGAACCTGCCGTCTTCGGTGTCGTGTCCGCCCCCCACCCTACGCGAGAAGGGATTAACACGTACTTAGAAGGGTACGCGCGCGACGAAAACTATCGATTTCGAGACCAACCCCTTCGATTTATGGAGAAGGGAGGGAGAGAGTACAAGAAACAACAGTCCCTCTTGAGTTGGCCGGCATTTACCATTAAGCAAGGAACCTTTACGTTGAACGTGGAAGCGGGGAAACTCCTCACGAGTCAGAGTATTGGAATATTGGGTCCTAACGGGATAGGAAAGACGACGTTCATCAAAGCGATTGCGGGAATGATCACTCCACAAGAAGGACCGTTGCCTCAACGAATGCCGGTGGCGTACAAACCCCAATACTTAGAGGCCATTCCTGGAGTCACGGTGGAAGAATTCTTGCGCGGAAAGATGAGTCCTTCCATGCGAGAAGCCAAACACTTGCTCATCGAACCGCTGCACCTGCCCTCGCTCTACGAGAAACAACTCGACACGCTTTCCGGGGGAGAATTGCAACGCGTCGCGATTGCCGCCGCTCTCGGAACGGACGCCCCGCTCGTGCTTCTCGACGAACCCAGCGCGATGTTGGATGTGGAACAACGTATCATGGTGGCGAAGACGATTCGGAGTATTGTGGATCACACCGAACGCACCGTTTTGATTGTGGACCACGACCTCATGTTCATGGACTACGTGTCGGACAACTTGTTACTGTTTGAAGGCGACCCTGGGATTAATGGAAAGGTGCGAGGACCCATGGGAATGGAAGACGGAATGAACGGATTGCTGAAACAACTCGGCATTACCATGCGAAGAGACCAAACTTCCGGTCGACCGCGAATCAACAAAAAAGGAAGCGTGAAAGACACGGAACAAGTGAAGAGTGGAAATTACTATTATACGAAGGCGTAAAACGAGAGTTTCGTTCCCCGTTTTCGTTCGGGGGCCACGAGGTAGGGTTATCTCCGATAACCCGTTTTTTTTTTTCGAACTTTTGATAATTTCCCAGGTTTTTTTATAAAAAAGCTGTTGGGGTTCCTGCAAGGAATCCGATCAAGGGTTTCGTTCCTTGATCCCGAGGTAGGGTTATCTAAGCGATAACCCGTTT
>CAYHJZ010000042.1:0-7436 GCA_964357115.1 uncultured archaeon
GCGTTTAGGGATCGCCAGTCCTTCATTGTAGACCCTCTCACGGCCACCGTGTTGCAGCGTTCTCACGTCTCCGCGTTCTTAATTCCCGAAAAAGGGGTACGAAAACTCTCCGAGATTCTCTCCGGGGAAACTCAGCTGGGAACGAGCGTGTTTCTCAACGAAGGATCCTCCTCCCCTCCCGACGATCCCGAACACCCTCCCCTTGAACCCGTGGATCCAGATGAACCCGAAGAGCCGGACGATCCTTCCTTCCCCGACTCGCCGGATGACGCTCCTCCCGACCTGCCGCGGCCGTAATGCCGACGTGTTGGGTTGACCCTACTGGAGGAGCTGTACTCCTATGAAAATAAGTAGAATCGCTATTCCCTTTTGGAGGAGTGTCGCGCCCTTCACTTCCTCTTGGAGCAGCCGAGGAAAGAAGATACTGACTCCCGTGGCCAGCAGAAAAACAAACACCGGTTGAGCGGCGGAGATGGCACTATGGAATGCCCCGCTTGATTGTTGGATTCCACTCGATCCTAGAAAAGTACTTATCACCGTAATGCTCTCGGACAGGATAATGATTCCTAATCCATATTTTACCGGTTGAGTCATCATCGCCCGCACGTCTCTTCGGTGAATCCACACGAGTGGCAACGCTGCCACGAACGCCCCCATTCTCATGTACACGAAAAATGTTGCGACATCCACGCCTTGAAGGAGGTAGTCGGACACCGTGAAATAGATGCTAAGGCCAATTGCTCCAACGAGAACAAACAGCGCGGCTTTTCCGAATTTTATTTTTGAAAAATCGTGTTGCGAAATGAGGAGCCCTCCTCCCAGCAAGGCTAAAATTCCTGCTATTTGAGAGAACTCAAATATTTTTCCGAGAAATACTATTGAAAAAACCAAAACGAAAAATACATCCAGATTGTATAGTGGAATAACCCTCGACACTTCTTCTAATTGCATTGCCTTGAAATACGAGGCCAGTATTCCCAAATAAATCGCGCCCAACCCCAGCATAGCGAGGATCGCGGGAGTAGAAACGGGACTAATTCCCACCAACACAACAACCGCTCCCGCAAAAATGAGACCTAGAAACATATCCACGATGACGGGAAGATAGGGATTCTTCACTCGATGCGTTAGCAATCCTTTGTCAATAACATTCGCCAACGCGAACAAGAGAACCGAGCTTAGCGAAAACCACAACCAATCCATACATCGAAAGTCCTGCGCGTGTTATTAATATCGTCTCAAAAAAAGACTATTCCTTTGCAAGGGAGTAGCGATTTTTTTCTTTTTTCGCGTTACCTATTCTACTGTCTTATTTCCAATATGTTTAATCTCGTCAAACACATAGTCTTCTATTTTTCTCTGCCCGAGTAAAATTTCCACTTCAATAGGGGTAAGCATCGGTTTCGCGTACGATTCAAAATCATCCGTCGCGATGCGCGAGCACGACGTATTCACGTACGCGTCCACGTTGACTCCCATGAGTGCAGTCGGGGTCACGTGTTCCATGCTCACCATGTACACGCGCTTCCCTGCTTTTTCGAGCGCTTCCTTGAGTCGCATCGCTACCGCTTTTCTCAATTGTCCTTTCTTCGTGCACAACACGATCGCAAACGATTCCGCATCTTTCGCTTGAGCAATGAGTCCAAATCGTTGTCTCAAATATTTTTCTTTGTATTTTTCCAAGTTTTCGAGTTCGCGCGTGAACGGGTTATACTGAAACGTGGGTTTCTTCGACGCAAACGCAATGGCAAGCGCGTGAAAGTATCCGTCTCCAAAATACACGTTCGCGTCCACGTGGTCTTCAATGTCTCTCCGCGCCGACACATCGCATCCGAGAATTTGTCCGTCTTTCAAATCTCCCATTCCTACGAAAACGGTGAATCCCTTTTCTTCTAAACTTTTCTTGATCTCATTCACGTGTCGGTGGAATTGAATCGTCACGTAGATTCCAATTTTTTTATTTTGGTGAAAAAACGTTTCTTTTTGGAGGGCGTGAATCGCTCCTGGAATCATTTCTTTTTCTAGCGGGAATTCGACCGGCCAGTAAATGACTTTCATTCCCGTGTGGAGCATCTTACTATGTCCAAAGTGCACGAGCAAATCACACCCGAGGAGTTGGGCTTTGTAATCCGCAATGTCGCACGCTCCAAAACTCGGGTCTAGCACTGTAATGCACGGAATGTTGGCTTTCGCAAACACGTCCTCAATTTCGACGACGTTGGTTTTGAGTCCTTCCGGTATTTGCAGCAGGACCATTTTGGGTTGGCGTTGCGTCACTTCAGCTAGCAATTCGTCGAGGTGCAAAGAACTGTCCATGGGGGTTGCTCAGTGATGCGGTGAATGAAAAAGCGAGAGGAAAAAATAGTTCAGAGAAACTATTTCTTCTTCGCGTCTTTGGCCGGGGCTGCTTTGGCGTCCTTCGCTGCCGGTGCTCCTTTGGCGGGAGCTCCTTTTGCGTCTTTGGCTGCGGGTGCGCCTTTCGCAGGTGCTCCTTTAGCGGGTGCCCCTTTGGCGTCTTTCGCGTCGGCGGCGGGAGTGGCAGCGGCATCCGTGGTAGCGTCGGCAGCCACTTCGGCGACTTTGTCTTCGCGCATCTTCTTCGGCATCGTTCCGATGCTCGCAACGTCTTGGTGAATGTTCGCTCCAATTCGGATTCCGAGTTTAGGAGCGGTCTTCATGAGGGCTTTGCGCACGTTCTCGGCTTGAGAAGCATCGCATAAAACAGAAAATACTTTTTGGGACATGCGCAATCGTGCGGCTCTTCCAATGGGTTTACCAAACGCGTGTTTCATTCCGCTGGACACACGATCGGCTCCCGCTCCTTGGGCGAGTTTATTTTCTCGCATAATATGGAACGGGTACACTCTCAATTTCATGAAGAAGTTTTCCTTCCCCACGACTTCGACGAGTTTACGGTTAATCATTAATCGCGTCGCCTCAATGGCGTTATCGCGTAATTGTACTTGGGGTTGTTCGCACGTCAAGTCCACAATCGTATTGTACGCCTTGGTCGGGTTTCCCATGTTAAATTGTCGAGTCTTTAATCCAGGGTTGGTTCCGATGTAGTTTCGGTCGTGCTTCGTGACCGCGATCCGCGTATAGGCGGGTTTGTCGGTTCCTCGGTAACAGTGTGCGGGTCGGATTCCCATAATAGATCACTTTAGTGGTGTGTACTAACCAAAAACCCCTAGCGAATCCTTTTAAATCACTTGTTTCGATCCCCCGCGTTTATAGCTCCCGCTAGCGTATTCCCCTTTCCATGAGGGATTACGATATTATTGTGGTGGGGGGAGGGGCTTCCGGTTCTACCGTCGCTCGCCTCGCCTCCGAAGGGGGGGCTCGCGTCCTGCTACTAGACAAACAGCCCTTTCCCCGCGAGCGGGGATGCTTAGATCTCGTCTGGGATCGCCCTTCCTCATTCCTCGAAAAGGCCGGCGTTCGAGAGAAAATTCTCGAAAAAGGGGTTCATTTCCTCGACTCGGTTTCTATTACAAGCCCCTCCGGCTCGGCGCTCGATCTCCCCCTTCCTTCCGGAAGCCACGCCCCGTTCTCATTTCCTCGCAGTCGCGTGGATTCGATTCTCTTTGATCGTGCCACGCGTCACTGTGAGTTTCGCGAGCGCCAACACGTCGTCGGCTTGCTTCGCGAGGGGGGGAAAATAGTGGGGGTTAAGGCCGCGGACACTTCAAGTAAATCCACGCGCGAAATCACGGCGAATTTTATTGTGGGTGCGGATGGCGGCGACTCAACCGTTGCATCTCATTCCGGTTTGCAGCGTTGGAACGCCGAGCACACCTTAGCATGTGTTTCCTCTCCCGTCCTCGATGGGGATTTTTCTTCGCGCGTGCATTTTCATTTCTTGAAACACCTCCTTCCGGGTTTTGGTTGGCTGACTCCGCTTTCCAAAACGCGCGCCACATTAGGAATTATGATTCCGTTTCATTTGTACCAATCTCAACGCCTCTCCCTCGAAAAGGAATGGCGCACCTTCGCGGAAAAGCTCGTCGCGGCGGGCGTATTGTCGTCCGTTCCCGCGTTTACTCCGCAGGAGTGGTTTGTTCCCCTTGCCTCCGCTCCGCGCGAGTTAGTGAAAGAAAATGTCGCCTTGTGCGGAGATGCGGCCGCGCTCGCCGACCCGTTGTTAGGAAACTCCCTCGGGAATGCGTTGCACTCCGGAATGATTTTAGGAGAAGAATTATCCAAAATGGGATCGGAATCCCGTCCCATTTCTCTCAACACCTATGCGTCTCGCGTCCACGCGGAAGTCTTTCCCCACATTCGCTCTTCCTCCGCCCTGCGATCGTGGAGTGGAAATGCGTTTGCATTAGACTGGGCGATTCGCCGTCTCGCTTCTAAACCTTCGTTTGAATCGCATTGGAAAGCCTGGCGAGAAAACCCCTCGCATCGCGGCGCGATGGTGACGCCCTTCAACATGGTCAAAGAGTTGTTGATCTGATACGGCCTTTTGCTAAAAGCCCGGGGAAAATGGAATCGGGTCCCTTTCAGGAACCCCAAATAAACTATTTTTTTTAAAAAAGCCGAGAAAAATCAATTTTAAAAAGTTGGAAAACTTATTTAGCAAATGGTGAGAAGGTGAAAGTCGATGCCGCGTAAACTCAAAAAATCAATGTTCGGAGCACTCGTGGACAAAAATAATCCTATTTCGATGGAAGAAATAGTGAAAGAAATCAAAAAAGATCGAAGAGAATCCGACGAGCGAAGAGAAGCGGTGTTCGATGCGATTATTGAAAAAGCGCATCCTGCTAAAAAACACTCCACGCGTTTCAGCAGACGATTAAAATCGCTAAGTGTGAAGTAGGCCTCATTCACGGATCATTCAAGTCTTTCATCTTCGACTTGTACTTAATATGCGGAATCCGCGGCACTACGACAGCAGCAATCGTCGCAGCAAACGCAATGACTGGGAAGCCAAATCCGAAGGCCATTCCAATCGCTCCCGCAAACCAAATAGATGCCGCAGTGGTGAGATTTCTCACAACAATTCCTTCTTTGAGAATGAGTCCCGCTCCCAGGAAACCAATTCCGGAGACAATTTGTGCGGCAATACGCGACTCGGAAGCCGGGTCCACCATGGATGACATGAAGGTGAAGAGCATGGCTCCCGAAATAACCAAAATGTGCGTGCTGATTCCCGCATCCTTTCCTCGGGATTCGCGCTCGACTCCAATAATAAATCCCGCAACTATACAAAAAACAAGATTAATCAAAAAGGCAATTTCTGTTGGGGAAACAAGATTAGGAATCATACCATGGTAGCACGTGAAAGAAATTTAATAATTGAGCAGTGCCGAATGCTACATTTCCTGATGGTGTGAGAAGCCCAGAAAGTCAAGAAGACTACTGCGAAACTAAACCCCATCACCCTACTGCTTTTTTTTGCGAATGTGCTATAATCTTTGGAATAAAATAAGCTTAGCAATAATTGTTGCAATTAAGAAAAGCGAAATGGGGAATTTGTGTCCTTTAATATTAATGATGAGAAAATATTTTTTTAAAGTGCTTCCGCTTATTTTTTCGACAAAGTCCTCTGCTATAAATGTTAAGACAAGTCCAACCAGTAACCCTGACGCTAACCATTCAGTAACTGGATTAACTAAATTTCCAAGTCCAAGGTGAGGTAAAAACAAGGTAGCGACTACAATAAGTCCAACAATTATTCTGATTTTATTTTGTCGTTCTTCACTCTTACTCATTCATACATCATCTGTTTCTTGAATTATAAGTGAAAATGGTCCAACCCTCGAAATTCCCGATTTCTTTCACCACGTTCCACAATAAGTTCTAAGCGGGGGCCGAGAATTGAACTCGACTCTCCGGCTCTGCAGGCCAGCGCATAAACCAATCTGCCACCCCCGCTTGAGGTAATGGGTGCTATGCCTCCTATTTGGGCTGGTAAAGGATTTTAATGCCCGTTGCTTTTGCTTTAGAACCATGTTAAAGGCCGTTATTTTTGATTTTGATGATACGCTGGTTAAGAGCGGCGAAGTCTCGTATTTGAATCATTGCCGCACGGCCAAAAAGCTGGGTTGGCCCAAGCCCCCGTATGCTGTTTTTTTGAAGCACTGGGGAAAGCCCTGGCACGCGATGATCACCGCGTTGTTTCCATCGCATGATGTGAATGCGTTCATTGACACCTATTCCAAGGTTCGCGTGGGTTCGCGTTACCCCTTAATTCCGGGCGCCTTAGACGCGTTGAATTTTTTGCACGAGCGACATATTGAATTAGGAATTTTATCGAATAAACCTACGGAACAATTGCGTGAACGCATTCGTCATACCGCTCTTAATCCCAAAATTTTTTCGTTTATTTTTGGAGAACAATCCACCATGTACAAGAAGCCCGATTCTCGCGCCTTTGATGAAGTCGTGTACTCCTTCCGCACGCACTACATTCGTCGCCACGAAATGCTTTTTGTGGGAGATTTAACGGTGGATTTTTTTACCGCGCGCGGTGCGGGAATTGATTTTTGTGGCGTGTTGAGCGGCTTCCATTCCAAGTCCGCGTTTGTTCGCGCGGGAGCTGACCCTTCTCATTTGATTCCTTCCGTGCGGTCGTTGCCCGAATGGCTTGTGGAAAATCGGTATGTGAAACCGGCGCACGGCGAAGGATTTTAGCTTTTTTTTGGCGGTGGGGTTCCTACACCCTTAAATGGGTCTTTTTCCTATTAGGTAAATGCGCCTCGCCATTGTTTCCGACACCCATTTAGGATTCGCCCGGGGTTCTCCTCGCGAGGAAGACGCGTTCTTCAACCTCAAGCAGGCGTTAGAGGGAATCGTCGCCCAGCAACCCGACGCTATTGTTTTCCCAGGGGATTTGTTCGATCACAAAATTCCCTCGCAAGAAGTTTGGCACGAGTGCTTTCAACTCTTTAGTCTCCTCCAGAACGCCCCCCAATCAGACGTCAACATAACGAATCATCTCCGCGACGGCTCCACTCAAAATTTTTCGTATCGTGGAATTCCCGTCATTGGCATTGCGGGCACGCACGAATACCGTTCAAAGGATTTGAAGAACGCCTTTCATATTCTCTCCACGGGAAACTTCCTCGTGTATTTGCACGCCTCGCATGCGCTCATTGAGAAGGATGGAGAAAAAGTCGCCATTCATGGCATGAGCGGTATTCCCGAGAAGCGAGCCTTGGAAGCGTTGAAGATGTACGGTCCTCGCCCCCTCCCGGATGTGTGCAATCTACTTGTGTTGCACCAATCCATCAAAGAATTTCTCCCTTCGAAAGACGATATGGTAGCCACCATTGGTTTGACGGATTTGCCCGTTGGTTTTGATTTGCTGGTGAATGGTCACTTGCACTGGACGAGCATTACCGAGTTTGAGGGAAAAAAATTGCTGATTCCGGGTTCTACCGTCTTCACTCAAATGAAACGCCTCGAGGGACAGAAACCCAAAGAGATCGGAA
>CAYHJZ010000043.1:0-7318 GCA_964357115.1 uncultured archaeon
GCGCGAATCCAATGCGGAGTGCCGTGACGGGTTCCGTTCCCAAGAATGATTCACTCCGCAAAAAGAGACTTTCTCCCATGAGGATGTCGCTGACGATTTCCATCACCAGCACGCCGAGCACAATGAATCCCCCGCGTATGAATACTTCGCTGTCTTTTATTTTTCCCACGAATTCATTTCCCCACACCGCGAGGCTGGATCCAATAATCATGGAAATGATTCCCTCATTCCCTATACTCTGCGTGAGTACTCCCGCAATGACGCTCCCGGCGACTCCCACTACGATTCCGTTTTCGATTCCATGCCACTTTCCCGCAAGCACGGCAAAGGGAATAGCGAGTAAAGCAATCGGCATTCCGTTTACTTCAAACGGGGACAACACCGCGGTTCCCACTCCCGCGAGGAGAGATAGAAACAACCCGGATGGTTTTTCTCCCATGGGTTTTATTCCCCTTCGAGGTCCGCGTCAATATCTTGTTTTCGTTGCGGCTTGAATTCCGAGTGCGCAATCACGTATTCTTCAATTCTCTCCGATATTTTTTCTCGGTTTAGCACGACAATCATTCCCACTACGGCGAGTATGGCTAACACGAGCGTGAATAAGGGGCTTTTTACTGCATCTTCCACTATTTTTCCTGCGTCAATGGGATCTGCAATAGGCGTGAATACCGAGTACTCAATCGGCAGCGCGTTTCCTTTGAAGTTTGAAATCGTAATCGTGTTTCCCGACACGAGGATGTTCGCTGGCAAGAGGGTCGTGTCAATAATCGCTCCCATGGGGAGGTGAATGATAATTTGCGTGTTGATGGGGATGTTGATATTTCCCCCCTCAATGAATTGAACCAGTGCCAAGTCTGCGAGTTTCCATCGCGTGCTTCGTCCTTGACTCCCCACTTTCACGGGTTGCACTAAATTTTCCGGGTACGCGTACGAGAGTTTGAGCGAGGGTCCCGCGTCACTGCTTCGTTCGAGTAAAAATTCAATCGACTCGGTTTGATTCTCCAATCCTAAGTAGGGGCGGATGAAGGGGTAATCGTTTTTCCATTCGAATAAACTTGGAGTGTTTTCCTCAAAGTCTTGCACGAACACCGCGGCCTGATTGGTAGAAAAGTTGAAGAAGAATTTTTCTTCCACCGTAGCCGATCCGTCTTCTTGTATGTAGGCGTCGATTTGATGGAACGCGACTTGGTTGGCTTCGATTCGAGGCACTTGTGCGTATCCCACGCTGGAAAAAATGAGGAGTGCGAGGATCATTCCTCCCATCCACTCGGCTCGCGTTCGTTTTCCTTCTGAAGGGGAGCACACCATAGTACTATTCACATCTTTCCGGCTTTTAATTGCGATTGCTTTTTTTCGGGAGCTCCCTCCTCGTGATTTTTATACTTCGTTGTTCTACTACTCTTTGCGTATGTTCATTCACTTTTTTGGTCATTCTTCATTTTTGCTGGAATTCTCCAATTCGAACGTCCTGATCGACCCCTGCATGCATTGCGAATCCTTCGGTCAGTACGATCGCCTCATCCCCACTCCCATTCAAGTGGCGGATCTTCCCAAGATTTCTTTAGTTCTCATTACGCACGAACACGAGGATCATTTTGACAAGAAGGCCGTCGAATTCCTCGTCAATCGTGATGGCGCCTGCGTTATTGCGCACGACTCCGTTCTCTCCGAACTCAACATTCCCATGCGCTGCAAGCGTCCCGTTACTTCCGAGAGCGAAATCCATGTTCGCGGCGTTCACATCGCCGTGCAACCCGCGCACCACCCTCAAGCCTTCTACCCCATGTCCTATTTGGTTACCGGGGATGAAATTTCGGTCTTTCATGCGGGAGACTCGGATTTGGTCGAGGAGTTTTCTCCCGACTTCAAGGCGCATGTCGCACTGCTCCCGATTGGGGGAAATATTACCATGGAGGTTGTGGATGCCGTGAAAGCAACTAAAGTCCTCAAACCCGAGCTCGTGATTCCCATGCACTACAACACGATCCAGATTTGTCAAGCGTCTCCGGAAGAATTTGCTCGGAAGATTGAGAAGAGCAATCTCAAAACGCTCCCCATCGTGCTCGCGCCTTCGGGAAAGTACGAATTCAACCTCGGAAAAATATAGCTAAATCGCTTTTTTTAATTTTCATTTTCGGCTAAAAATTATTTTTTGTTCGTTTTTGCTTTCTTTGTTTTTATTTTTTCTTTCTCACTCGCGTATCGTTCCGGTAACTCGATCTTCAACAAGTCGTGCGCCGCGAGGGTGTTTTGAAATACTTTCTTGGCTTCATTCGCCATTTCTTTTCCATTCGCATAACGTGGGGAGAAGTGCGTGAGGATGAGTTGCTTCACTCCCATCTTCTTGGCAATCTCTCCTGCCATTTTAGCCGTCGAGTGTTTCACTTCAATGGCGCGTTCTTTCTCGCTTTCCATAAAACTACTTTCATGAATCAACACGTCCACTCCGTGTAATGCTTCGATATAGTGTGCGTGCGGGAACGTGTCCATAATGTACGCGACCCTCGCTCCTCTCTTGGACTCCGAGTAGTCCATGACTTCCTCCGGCGAGATTTTTTTGCCATTGTGCGTAATCGTTTCTCCGCGCTGGAGTTTTCCCCACAAGGGTCCTTCGGGAATTTTTAGTTTGAGCGCCTTCGCTCGTTGAAACGTTCCTTCTTTTCCCGGCAATTGAATAATGAATCCCCAGCACACGCACGAGTGATTCAACTTCACCGCCTCTACGGCGTACTCCTCGTGTTCGTGCACTCTTCCTTCCTTGAGTTCGTGCGTCACGATCTCGAATGTCGGCATGAATTGCGCGAGCGCTACGGCCTGCTGAACTTTTTCCCCTATTCCCCGCGGTCCGTACACGTGCAACGCATTTTTTCGCTCGTGAATACTCATCGTGGCCAACAATCCCGGCAGCCCGAGCGTGTGATCCCCGTGAAAGTGCGAAATAAACACGTGCTCCACTTTCAAATACGATACTCCGCCACGCATCATCTGCTGCTGCACTCCTTCCGGCGTGTCAAACAGGAGCGTGTTTCCCCGGAACGTTAACGCCATACTGGAGAGGTTTCGCTCCGGCGTCGGGGTGCTGCAACTCGTTCCTAAAAAGGTTAATTCGACGCTCATATCATTTGATCCTTTGCCCCCTTTCCCTTATAAATTGCCTTTCTCCTCGCCTATAGAATCGCCTTTTTAAGAACAATAATCCCTTCTCTAGTATTCCCTTTCCTTTCCTCATCGGTTGATTTTTCATGGCTCGAAAACCCTCTCCTGCGAAAACCCCTCTTTCCCCCGCTCCTCTCGTTCTCGTCTCGGATGACGTCGCCAACGTCGACATTCCCCTTCACTTCAAGTCCACGGCCGAAATTCCCGTTTCCGAGTCCCTCATTGATCAAGTCATTGGTCAAGAGAAAGCCGTAGAAATTATTCGCAAGGCCTCCGCGCAGAAGCGAAACGTCCTCTTGATTGGGGTTCCGGGCATTGGGAAGAGTATGCTCGCCCAAGCCATGGCGCAAGTCCTCCCCGTCTCTCGATTGTACGACACCCTCATCTATCCGAATGAAGAGGATCAGAACAACCCTAAAGTGCGCGTCGTGCGCGCCGGGGAGGGAAAACACATCCTCCACGGAACGCGTTTAGAAGCCATGAAAGCCGAGGACAACATGCGCCTCCTCTCGTGGATTTTTCCTTTAGGGTGGTTTATTCTCTCCTACATCGCGTGGTCCCTCGCGTGGATTCCGGATGTCGTGTACGCGGCCACTCTCATCTTAGGCGGCGTTCTCATCTTTGGTTTAGCATTAGGCAACCAAGTGAATCGTCCCACGGTGCGACAAACGCCTAAGTTGCTTGTTGATAATTTTGGTCGAAAAACCGCTCCCTTCTTTGAAGCCACCGGCGCGCGTGCGGGTGCGTTGCTTGGTGACGTGCGACACGACCCGCTTCAAAGTGGCGGTCTCGGCACTCCCGCTCATTTGCGCGTTGAACCGGGAATGATTCACCGTTCCTCCGGCGGCGTCCTCTTCTTGGATGAAATCGCCACGCTCTCCATGAAGTCTCAGCAGGAATTGCTCACCGCCATGCAGGAAAAAAAATACGCCATTACCGGTCAGAGTGAAATGTCGAGTGGGGCCATGACGCGCACCGATCCCGTTCCGTGTGACTTTGTCTTAGTCGCCGCTGGAAGTTACAAGGATTTAGAAAACGTCCACCCTGCGCTGCGTTCGCGTATCCGCGGATACGGGTATGAAGTGTACATGAACACCGAAATGGATGACACGCCCGAGAATCGTTCTAAGATTGTTCAGTTCGTCGTGCAGGAAGTGGTGAAGGATGGAAAAATTCCCCACTTCTCCAAGGAAGCCGTTGAAGTTATTTTGTTTGAGGCCAAGCGTCGCGCCGGAAGGAAAGGAAAACTCACCCTCAAGTTGCGCGACTTGGGTGGATTAGTTCGCGCGTCCGGAGATTTAGCCAAGGAAAAAGGCCACCCCCTCGTCGTGGCCGACGACGTGTACGAGGCGCGCATTTCCGCTCGCACGTTAGAACAACAAATGATGTCCAAGTCGCTCGAGCAGAAGCGCGATTACGAAGTGTACAAGTCCAAGGGCGAGGCCGTTGGTCGTGTGAATGGGTTGGCTGTTTCCGGTGATGGAGACGCGGGTCTCATTCTCCCAATTGAAGCCGAGATTGCGCCCGCGCAAAGTAGTTCGGAAGGAAAGCTCATCGCCACAGGAAAGCTCGGCGACATTGCCAAAGAAGCCGTTCAGAATGTTTCCGCTCTCGTGAAGAAACTCTCCGGGAAAGATATTTCCAAGTACGACGTGCACATTCAATTCTTGCAGACGTATGAAGGTGTAGAAGGGGATTCGGCCTCCGTGAGTGTAGCCACCGCCGTCGTTTCCGCTCTCGAAAACATTCCCGTGAAACAAACCCTTGCCATGACGGGCTCATTGAGCGTTCGCGGCGAAGTGCTTCCTGTGGGCGGGGTCACGAGTAAAGTATACGCCGCCGTCAAAGCCGGTTTCTCCGAAGTCATTGTTCCGCGCGCCAATCTCTCCGACATTGTCTTGTCGGAGAAAGAACTCAATGGCATTCGCATCATTCCCGTTTCCACGTTGAAGGAAGTGTTAGATCACGCTCTCGTGCGGGGGAAGAAAACCGATGCGTTGTTGGCGAGCTTAGGTCGTTTGATCGAGTTCGGTATGACCAAACCCATCGTGAAAGTCGTGAAACGTTTGCCCAATATGGGATCGCAATAATTCGGCTTTTTAAAAAAACCCGGGAAAAACCGGTTTACCAACCAAGCCAAACTATGGTTTGGCGGGCATCGTAAATTCGTTATTTACGATGAAGCCCGGGGAAAATGAAATCGGGTCCCTTTCAGGAACCCTAACAGCTTTTTTTTAGAAAAAAACCTGGGAAAAAAATTATCAAAAGTTCGGAAAAAACGGGTTATCGAAAGATAACCCTACCTCGGGATCGAGGAACGAAACCCTCGCCGCACGAAAACGGGGAACGAAACCCTCGCTTAGCTCTTCGCTCCCAGCGCGGCAATTCTTCCTCTCACGAGGATTTTTCCATTGTCCAGCTGGTAGTCTTCGGGTTGTAATTGTACTTTCTTCGATTTGAATGTGAACTCGAGTTGTTTCTTCTCGGGGGAAATCTTCTCTACTCTTCCCAACCATTTTCCTGCACGATTATACACGGGCAATCCAATCAGTAACTTGGTGACGCGCTTTCGTACATCAAAGATGGACGTCGCCTTGTACGCGCCGAAGAATACAATGAAGGATGCGATGAGCAGCGAGAGGAAGAATCCGAGCGTCGTCGTCCCAATGAGTACTCCCTTCGCGGTTCCTAAGAGGATGGTTCCTAGTATCACGGCGACCGCGGAAAGTAAGTAGGTGTGCAGCAAGTATGCGCGCTTCAATTGCACCGCATCTGCTCCCTTTCCAAACAAGAACGAGAGTCCCGTGATCATTCCGAAGGTGAAAATAAAGTCCGCGGCCACTCCAAGCGTTTGCGCTCCTTGCAGTATATTCCCTACTTGGAATAATTCATACGCGTCCGTCACGTGCGGTGCGGCGGAGAAGATTCCGAATGCCGCGAAGATAATACTCCCAATGTAGAAGGGGAAGCTCACGCGTTGCGCGGAAATAGACGTCGTGACCTCGCTTCCCACACTAATCACGCGGTCTTCAATTCCAAACCCTTTGAGGATGAGGTATATTCCTAGAATCCCCCCCACAATCTGGAGTCCGACCGTGGGCAGTAACAAATACAACAAGATGACGATTCCCGGAACGCCAAACGCGATGCGCGCGAGGAACGGGTCTTTCAGCGATTCCTAAATCGTGTAGACGGTGCACTCCCACTCTCTCGCTAGCTTGATAATCACCGTCTTCTTCGAGATAATGGGCGCGCGACTCTGAAGAATGGGCGTGATTTGGTCGTCTTCCGCCCCATCCGTTACAAGTACAAAGGCATCCGCCTTGAATGTCTCCAAAAAGGCGTCCAATTGCTCGTTTATTTTGACGTCGCTCTCAAATCCAAACTTTTTGCTTCCAATAAGGGTAATGATCTCAATTTCATCGTATTTTTCGCTGAGTTCATCGAACAGCTGGATGGTCATGAACAAGCAGTTCGCATCGCTATCTTCCGGGTCCGCGAGCGCGAGTTTGACGGCCGCGCGGAGGTTATTCTTTCGCCCAATCAGGGGTCCCTCGATTCCGGCCTTTCGTCCGAAGTCGTTATCTCGATCCACGCACACTACCGCGAGTGCTTTCCCAACCATATGAATACTTTAAAAGGGGGTGAATATTAACTTATGCGCATTTTGGCACTCGGAGTAAGGTTTTTTTCATGGTGAAGCGGTTAGGCAAGGTTGAATCCTACAAGCTCAAGCAGGGCATTTTTGCCGCGGTCCTTGTGATCGCCATTGCCGCTGCCTATTTTTTGTGGCAGAATGCGTCCAACATTGCCATTCTCATCGTCGTTTCCGGTCTCGTAGTTATTTTTGCTCTTGTGGTTCGCCAGTACGACTTTCTCTTAACACTGAAAGAATACGAGCGTGCTGTCGTTTTTCGCGTGGGTCGCATTCACCGCGTAGCGGGTCCTGGGTGGGCGTTCATTGCTCCCTTGTTCGAGTCCTTCAAAATTGTCGATTTGCGTACGCAGACCTTAGACGTTCAACCTCAGACGGTTATTACGCGCGATAATGTCGTCGTCAAAATTGATGCCGTGATTTATTTGTACATCAAGAAAGATTCCCAGTCTATCATTAACTCCGTGATTGAGGTGGATAATTTCAAGAACGGTGCCACACAGTTTG
>CAYHJZ010000044.1:0-7220 GCA_964357115.1 uncultured archaeon
ACCCGTCGTGAGGGAAGGGAAAATAGTGATTAGGAGAATGATGACCGTTTCCCTTACGTTTGATCATCGCCTCGTGGACGGAGCGCAGGCCGTGCGATTCTGCAACGAAGTCTTGCAGTACCTTGAAGATCCCGGATTGTTTTTAGTGGATGTGATTTGAGTTGGTCAAGCCACTCAAGCGACAAAAACCACTGGCTAACAAACCATTTAGGGGACCGACTCAAGGAAATGTCTTTCAGACATTGGATATTGGAACGGGAAAACATGCACACGTGCAAAGGTATCCAAAAGTAATGTGGGAAAAAAATCCGGATCGGAGTTACATTTCGGCGGATCTGGAGCACTCAAAAGTGTGGATTAGAGAGGCAAAGAGCCAAACTCCATCCAATGTTGTTTTCACCGGAACGCATGCACTTGAGTCTATCCAGCGATTAATTGGGTTGGGTTATCGCGTTCGGCACATTAATATTGATTATCCCTATCCGGGTCCAGTGGTGGATAAAATAAAAAATACGGATAATTACTTCGAAAAAGTAGTTGAATTGGCTCCGCAATTTTTACTTCCCAATGGAAAGATTTTTGTAACATCTGAGAGTTTGGATATGCTCCGCCAACTGTCTATGATTGCGAAATATCATGGTTTCTCCGTAAAAAAAATCGTGACTAAAACGTTATCTGAAGCCAAAAATAGAACTTTTCATTCAGAGAACCTGGTTCATCACCCCATGTATCGTTTGGAAGTCACGTTTCCTCTGAAGAAAGCCTTTCCAAAAAAAGAAGACCGTAGACTCCGTGCGGGAAAGTGAATAGCAAATGACTCCATTCATTGCATTCCTCCGCGCCATCAATGTGGGCGGTCATAATAAAATTAAAATGTCGGATTTGAAATCCACATTCGAAGAATTAGGCTTCGCGAATGTCAAAACCTTTATTCAGTCGGGGAATATTTTCTTTGAAAGTAGTGAGAAAAATACTGAAAAACTAGAAGCGTTGATTTCTAAAAAAATAAAGTCAAACATGAACATGAATGTTCCATGCATGATTCGAAAAGTTACTGCAATCGAAGCAATAGTGAAAAACAACCCCGCTCAAAAAATAAAAATCCCTGTTGGTTTTGTAGCGGATGTGACTTTTCTAAAAAATCCAATAAAACCAACAGAAAAGTTTCCTTTAACGTTAGCAAAAGGGGATTTGAAATTAATTGCTTTCAATAAAACAGAGTTGTATTCTATTCACCGTGCCTTCGGAAAAAGCCCCAGTATTCCTTCCTTAACTGAAAAGTGGGGATCTGTTTCGACGACGAGAAAAATGGATATGGTGAAGAAAATGCTCTCCTCTCAAAAAGGGACATAAGGTATTTTCCTACTTTTCTTGGAGCGGTTTTTTTCGTCTGGCGGCAAAAACAACGTATTGAGTCTCGTCGATACTCACAAGTGAAACTTGCGTGTCGAATCCACTATTGCGAATGTAGGCAATAATAGGTTTGAATCGGACATATGTCGCTTGTAGTTTTCGCAATTCGTGTTCAAATGTTCCTCTCCCTGCTATTGCTCTATGGATTTCCCTAAGTTTTTCAATAGGGAGTTGGGGTCGATCCACGATGACGAACCCGTCCGTCTGGGGGACGAGTCGTTGGATCACACGCAGCCGCTCATTAGGCTTAATATGCGTGAGAACCTCATTCATGATGATAGTTCCCACGCGAGAACGAATGGGTAGTTGTTCTAATTTTCCTTGAACATACACACGAGGTCTGACTCGTTTAATGCCTGTTACTCTTTCGCGTGCTGTTTCATACTTTTCTCTTCGAGTCTTAATTTCATTTAGAAGACCCTGCGCTTGGTCAATGTATATTCTTTCTCTGAAGGAAATATTTTCGGCGATTGGAGCGTCCCCGGGGCCAATTTCCAGAACTGACGTTTTTCGAGAGTTAGGGGCAGCGTAGGTTAATGCACTGTCTATTACTTCTCTAAATTCATTGTGCTCGCGTGCATGGGCCGCGAGTGTGAGGTAGGGTTGTTTCTCTCGATAATGATCGCCTCGATACCATGCGGCACCAAAGCGCTGAGGTTTCGTAATAAGGCGCGGGCGTTTTGGGGTTTTCATGCGTTACGTCTCCGGTTAATCCTTATTAATGCGACGCGTCTCGTTCACTCATGGTCGTAGGAGAAATGACAGAGCACACCGATGTCGCGGTGATTGGTTCAGGTCCTGCAGGATACGTAGCCGCCATTCGAGCGGGACAATTGGGAAAAATGGTCACGTTGATTGAGAAAGAACCCGCCGGCTTGGGCGGATTGTGTTTGCATCATGGGTGTATTCCTTCCAAAGCCCTCATTCACACGGCGAATGTTTTTTGGGATTGTACTCATTCTAAAGAAATGGGAATTAATGTCTCGATGGCCACGCTGGATATGCAAAAGACGCAAGAATTCAAACGCGGGGTGGTGGAACAATTAACCAAAGGAATTGAGGGTTTGTTGAGCAAGGCGGGCGTGGATGTCGTGTATGGAAAAGCCACGTTTGTGAAATCGAATACGCTGCACATTGTGCAAGAACATGATACCATGGGTCTGACGGCGGATCGCATTATTATTGCCACGGGTGGAAAAGAAATGGAGCTTCCTGCCTTGCCCTTTGATGGGAAAACCATCTTGTCTTCGACGGAAATTTTGGATGTGCAAGATATTCCTTCTTCGCTGGCAATTATTGGTTCAGGGTATATTGCCATGGAAATGGCGCACACGTTTCAAAAGTTGGGGAGTAAGGTTACGATTATTCACCGTTCTCCCACTATTCTCAACAAAATGGATTCGAAGATTGGGGCGTTGATGCAGAAGCAGTTAGAAAATTTCGGCGTGACGTTTTGGAAGGACACCGAAGTGGTTTCGTTTCAAAAATTATCCCGCGGAGTGGAACTGCATTTGCGTGTTGCGGATGGAAAAACGGCTTCCGTGGCGTTTGATACCGTATTGAGTGTCGTGGGTCGGCAGCCGTGGACGGAAGGATTGGGGTTAGAGAACACGGGTGTTCAACGCGATGAAAAAGGCTACATAATAGTCAATTCCGAGTGTCGAACCACCGATAAAAATATTTTCGCAATTGGAGACATCACCAATGGTCCCGCGCTCGCGCACCGAGCGATGTATATGGGGAAAGTCGCGGCGGAAGTCGCGTCCGGCAAAGCCGCTGGTTTTGATGCTACCGTGGTTCCGGGAGTCATTTACTCGGACCCCGAAATTGCATGGGTGGGCACGCAATCCGTGGACGCGATTCGTAGTGGAGTGCAATTCATTGAGGGGAGCTTTCCCTTTTCCGCCTCCGGTCGTTCGTTAGGGGCAAATCGCCCGTTAGGGTTTGCTAAAATCATCGCGGATCCCGTTTCGCACCGCATTCTCGGAGGCACGATTGTCGGGGCGCACGCCTCGGATATGATTACGGAGATTAGTTTAGCCATTGAGATGGGTGCGCGCCTAGAAGACGTCGCCGGGACAATTCACCCCCACCCGACGTATAACGAAGCGATTCTCGAAGCGTGCGAGGATGCGTTAGGAAAGTGCGTGCACCTCCCTCTCAAAAAGAACAAATAATTATTTCTTTACTCCTATCAACGTGAATTAATCCATTCTTCATGCCCATATTTTTCCCTAGCTAAAATATCCGCTTGCTCTTTTTCTTTTTCCGTCCAGCTTCCTTCCGTCCATTCTTTTCCCTCTAAAAATCCTTTTTTGAGTGCTTCGTAGGCATGCTCGAATTTTTTTACACCATGTTGTTTCAGACTCGTGACGCGTTCCTTGACATTCTGGATCACTTTATCTTTCATTTTTTCATCCGGAACATTCAACAAGGAAAACATCGTGTCCACGTCGACGTCAAAGAGAATAGTTCCATGCATTTGCAAGATGGTTCCTTTTCGTGTTTGCGCGTTTCCCGAAATTTTTCTCCCATTCACAACCAAATCATTAATGGGAACAAACTCCGCATTTACGTTCAGGGTTTTCAGACCCGAAATAATCCAATTCGCGACGTGCTGATACGATTCGATAATGGGGTCGGGAAACAAATAAGCGGGCGCAATGACACTGTACGTAATTTCGCCCTTGTAGTCGTGGTACACGGCTCCCCCTCCCGTGCGTCGGCGGACAATATCCACGCCTTGTTTTCGACAGGCTTCCACATTGACTTCTTGCGTGAGGTTTTGAAAATACCCAATCGACACGGCGCTAGGTTTCCATCGGTAGAAGCGAATGGTGGCGGGAACATTTCCTTGAGCGACTTCGTGAGCGCATGCTTCGTCCAGTGCCATGTTTTCGGCTGCCGTGTGAGTTTCGAGGGGAATAAATCGCCATTCGGTGGACGATATCTCATCTTTAACAGGAGAAATTTTGGGAGTCATTGTCGGATCGCCTCGCGAATGCGTTTAGATAAGTTGAGCGTGTCGATGCCAATGAGTTCCGCTTGGTGTTGCTCTACGACGTTTTGGAGCAGGGCTTCAATGCGTTCGGCTGTTGTTTCAACCGCCAGGTTGGTGAGGCAGAGTTCCATATCATGAATGGTTTCTTCCGGGTGGATAAAGAAATCTCCGTAAATACGGGCACGCGTGATATGAGTGGTATCAAAATCCAGCGACAAGCGCACCAGTTTCCCGCCCGGGATCTTATACATGACATCGGTGTGCATACTAGGAATAACGTGGGGATAGAATATATAGTATAGGCATCAGCAACCCGTTGTGGGGTTTTTCCGTTAGCTCTTTATTTGGAATCACGAAGTCGCTGAAGATACTTAGTTAGGAATCCTACCCCGAAAACATGGGGGTACGTATAGACTGCAGTCAAAAGCTTAGGGACGGATAACCCTTTTCGCTCGCATTCGCGGATTAATATTCCAGTTAACACGCGCGCGGTTACTTCAACGCCTTTTTCTTGACGAAGGGATTCAATCTCGACTACATTTTTGGAAAATGCACGTTCTTTCCGAATTATTTCTAAAACAGCAGGACTTTTTTGCATCGCAGCTATTTCTTCTGGCGAAACTTTTCGCGTCATTTTACGAAGAGGTCTTCTTCCCTTTTTGGGAGTCATATCATTCTCTCCTTTGTCGCTCTCGTCGTCCCTTTTCACTCAAACGTAATTCAGTGGCTATCTTCTTCCAACTTTTCTTTTCAGTCAAACTTCGATCTCGTGCTATTTCTTCTCGTTCTTTTTTTGCAATTGCGCTTTTCTCTAGTGCTATTTCCTTCCTATTTCTTTTTTCTAATGCGCGTTGCCTCATAGCCATTTTCTCATCTTCGCGATTTACTCGTTCGCCCAATTCTATAGTCGTTTGTATCTTGTCCAAATATGTTTTGGGATCTTTTCCAATGTTTACCCATCTTGTGTCGCGACTTAGAGCTGAATCACGTCGAGTTGCGGATCGAAAAACCATTTGGGCAAAAGCAACATCTCCCAATTTTTTTCTAGCTCGAATGAACACACCTAAACTCCACGTCTTAGGATTTGTTTTATTTTTGAGGCGATTTTTTTGATAAGAAGCCTCGTTTTTTTCCCACGCTAACTCTCGCAATTTTCCTCCCCTGCGGTAGGGATAGTCTGAATTTTCAGCGATGTTTTGGGAAACACCTCTTTGGCCGGCCTGTGAGGTGCGAACACGCACGGCTCTAGAAAGAGGCGATCGGCGTCGTACGCCCTGAGAGTTCATACACTCATTTCCTTGTTCGGGATATTAATGCTTTGTCTCGTTTTTGTGTTTCCTTCGTTCATGAAGGGTTTGAATCATGTCTTTCGCCGTGGAAAACGTGCTTAGTTCGCTTTCCGAGACAACCGGAATTCCTTCCGCGTGCGTGGCTTTTTCTTCCGAAGAAATAAGCACACCGGGAACGTGCGTAATCGCCGTCGCTTGTGCTAAATATCCGGCTTTGCGTTTCAAATGATGCGCATGCGTGACATGCGTAACGAGCAAATCCTGCTCCATCGCGGCGGCTGTAAGGGGAGCGCGTTCAAACACCGAGAATTTCATTCCGATGGCTTCGAGTTGTTCTAGCACCGCGGGAGAAACGGGTTGATTAATTTCCTCTACAGTGATGGGGGCGGATTCAAACACATTAATGTGCTGAACCAGTCGCGTGTGTAAAATCTTTTCTAATTTTTGAGCGACATCGGCTAACGCCGGGGCACCCGTCTCGTAGCGGTGTAAACTTTCCATGCTCACTCCCGCGCGTTCCGAGAGTTCTTTGAGCGTAAGCTCGCGGGCGCTGCGCTCGCTCTTCAATCGTTGCGCGTCCAATTCGACGACGCGTTGTCCTTTGTACGCACGTTGCGTGGGGAACTTGGATTGAAGCGAGCGGTCGAATCCCGAAAGGGATAATACGGGGAGGTGGTATCGGTCGTAGAGCACGTGCTCGTCGAGCGTGAAGACTTTGGATTTTTCTCCCACAATCATCGAGTGTCCGTGGAAAACAATCGCCATTTTTTTCAAATCGCGTGCATGCTCGGGGCGCAGGGCATCGATGTTGGATAATACTTTTAGCACGAGCACGTTTTCGCTTTTTCGTGCGATGAGATCGAAGCAACTATTCGTGTCCGAAAAATCTTGGTAGTGAAACCCGTTTCGGGCGAGGGCTTCTTTGACGCGGTGGAGGATTTCGTCACGATTCATACGAGGAGGGAGGCAATGGCCACCAATCCGACGAGCATTCCTTTCTTCATGAGTGAAGCCCCTTTGGCAGCGTGTGCATTCATGACTTCGCGCCCCGCGAGAATAAAAAAGACATTGGCTCCCGTGACTAAAATCGCGTAGGGAAGACCGGCGTAGCCGTGAACAAAGGCCACGTAGGAGGAAATAATGGCCAAAAGGAGAATGACGCCAATAATTCCATTCACCTGTTGAGGTTGGAGAAGGTGGGGAAGTGTGAGCTTCGTTCCACGATCCGTTTCTTGATCTTCTACATCCTTGATGATTTCTCTCGCCCAGTTAGAGAAGAACGGAGACAAGGACACGAGCACGACGAGGGGAGTAATCATGTGAATGCTCGCGCCGAAAATAAACGTGAAGGCGACGCTCAACGCCACAATGAGGTTTCCAAAAAACTTAATGTGCTGCATCGTGGCCGAGTACAAGAATAATATTCCCGCAAAGAACACGGCAATGGAAAGAGAAAGGGGCGGGAGGAGGCTCGCGAAGAATACGCCAATAACTAATAGCGCAATCGAGAAAAACAA
>CAYHJZ010000045.1:0-7147 GCA_964357115.1 uncultured archaeon
TTGAGCAAGCTCACGAGCGCGTCCTGCACTTCAAACCCTTGCGCATCCGTCACCGTGGCAGAAAAGGAAGTGGGAATGAACGCCGCCGCGGTGGTGGGATCAATCGTCAAGTTCAGCGTGTTTTCCGCAATAACGTCGAGTTCAATCGTCTTCTCGAGGAGAATTTCTCCTTCATTGATGAGCTGCACGCGCAAGAAAGTCGTTCCCTCGTGCTTGGGAATAAACCCCATGTTTCCCGAGATGGATTGGAATTGGCTCATTTCTCCCACATTCACTCCTTGCCCGGCTCCTCCTGGAATGTCACTCGTGGAAAGTCCGCTCGCCTCAATGGATTGTCCGGACGTTCCAATAATCGTGTACTCGTTGAACGTCATGGCGTCGCTCACGGCGCTCGAGTCTTCTTCCGCCACAAACACGCGGAGACGGGGATTTTCGTACGTGAAGGAGGCCGTGGACGTGATGACGAACGCATAATCGTGTTCCTTATTCACGCTCACTTCAAACGGCGGCCCGTCCAAGAGGAGTTCGTCCTCCTCATTCAACACGCTTTCTCCGGAGTAGCAAAATAGTTCATCGCACACCACAGGCTTTCCCGTGTAGTATATTTGTTGAAAGGTCTCTGCGTACTGCGCTTCTTTTGTCGGGGAAGAGTTTCCATTTCCTAGCACTCCATCCTCGGGGTTGCGCAACCATTTCCCCCCATTCACGACCCATCCGCGATAATGCAACGCGAGGGGTTCTAATTTTCCAGTGGTGGGTTTCACTCGAATGAGCACGCCCGCCTCATACACTCCGGAAGAAGGATTATTCCACTCGGCGTTCACCCATTTGGCATTTCCATTCGTCAAATGCGCTTGATCCGCCGTATATCCCAGTGCGGGATTGTAACTCGTCCCCTTTCCTACACTGGTGTTAGGAATATTCACTCCCACGATTTCCATTCCGTCATTCTCGAGGAGCGTTTCGTCCCCCACTCTTACATGAATCCCGGCAGACGAAGGACTAAGAGCTGAGGGGATTTGCAATCGAAACACGGCCACGTAGGTTTTCCCGGCTTTCATTTCGGCAGCCAATTTCCCCGTGACGGGATCATTAATTCCCACGAGTTGCATAATGGGTTGGTTTCCCAAAATGTTCTCGGGCAACACGGCCGTGACGCTTTCCACTTTTCCCGCGTAGAGTTGTCGGGACATGCTGTAGAACGGCGCATGCCCATTCGCGGAAACATTCACATAGACTTTTCGATCGGCTTTGAAGGAGCGCGAGGCTTTTCCCTGCGCATCCGCTTGAATAACACATTCTCCTTCCTTGCACTCATCGCTTCCGTCCGTGAGAAAGGAGACTTGCGCAAACGGCACGGGGTTTCCCTCCAAATCCAACGCAGTAACTTCGACTCCGGCTTCTCCTAAAGTCAGTGTCAAGTTGGCTTTTGCTGGAATGCTCTGTTGAGTCTGAAACACCGAAGAGTCGCTCGGTCCTGCCGGGTATTTGATAGCACGCGCGAAGTAACCCCCGCTCGTGACACCGGTGAATACAGCCGCTCCATTCACGTCCGTCACTTTAGGAGTAAACGCGTGCGCGATGAATCCGGTTCCGCCATTATACAATAATACTTCCGCATTGTCCACGGGAATCCCGTCTTCATCCGTCACGTGAATGGATACTTTCCCCGAATTGGCAGCAGTGAGTTTTTCCATTACTGCCGCGTGAGTTTGGCTTCCCGAAATCACGGGGAGAGTTTTTTCGTACGCGAGATAATTTTCCTTTTCTACGGTGATGCGAAACGGTCCCGCTTCGGATACTTCCGCGTGCACCGTTCCGGTGAGCGTGTCCGTGAGTTGTGTGGCGAGCACTTGATTCGTGGCGGATTGAATGAGCTTTACCGTCGCGTTGGGAATAATCGCATTCGTCGTCGAGTCAATGACTTTCACGGTGAGGGTTCCCTGCACTTGCTTGGAAAGTTTAACGCTCGTGTTTGTCGTCTGGTTCGCCGTCACCGTAACGGAGTCACTCGTCTTGAGGGCAAATGCGCCGTTAGGATCGCTAACGCTCACGTAGTAAGACCCCACTCCCACGTCGGAGAAAGTGAGGCTTCCGAATCCGTTGCTCGTGTTTTCCTGCACGTAGACGCCGGACGTCGTAAAGAGTTGCACGTTCATCCCCGAAACATTATTTCCTTGCGCGTCTTGAACCGTCACTTTTATTTTTCCTTTTTCCACATTCAAGGATTGCAACGAAATCACCGCGTTGCTGGCCGAGAATACGATTCCATCATTCGTTTGAAACCCATCCCCCGAGACGCTTCCCACCAGACTTCCGCACGCGGAAGGGGGCTTAATTTTGAATACGCCATTCGTAATCGTGTACGCCGCGGGAGAAACGGCAACACCACTCGCGCAGTGCACATTAACCAGGAGGGTTTTCCCATTCAAGCTAATTCCGCCCCCATCCGTAAAGTTAAATGTCAATTCCGAAGGAGGGGCTTCCTGGAGAGATAAAATAAACGTCAGGGTCTTCTCGTTGCCCACATTCTTTTCCGACTGAAGGGGGGCATACGTGTCATCCTGCACGCTCACAAACAATGTGGTTCCATTCGCAATTCCTTTCAACAATATTTTTCCCACAGAGTTGGTGGTTTCTTCGACTACGATTCCGTTGTAGGATATTTGCACCCCGACTCCGGCGGCGGGACTTCCTTGTTCGTCTCGAAACGACAACACCACATCGCCGCTCCCTGAAAAAACGGGTAAAATAATTCCGAAAACGAGGAGAAGAAGAACGAGTCCGAGGGCAACAGCAAAGCTTGGAATAATTTTGTCAACGGGGTCAATGACCTTGTACACGGGCACGGCTTTCTCTACCTTGTCCAGCAGCCCGTACCAGGCATCTTCCCCTTGATGATACAGTGCGCGAACGTCCATGAAAAAGCCTTTTCGAGGGATAATCCCTCTTTAGAACGCGATTTTGGGCTATTTAAAGATAGGTTAATCGGATTCAAGTGATTCGGTCAAAATAGGCAAATCGTATCGTTGAGCCAATAGATTGTACTCATTTACGAGGCGCTCTTTCAACAGTTTATTTCCCGACGAAAGTTTCTTTCTCGACGAAAGTTTTTTTCTCTTCAATTCTTGCTCCTTAGAGTCATAAACCCCCATTTTTTTCAACGTGGCGAGAATCGTTTTCATATCTCTAATTCCCTGCGTCGGAAGGCGAGCACGAGGAATGGGTTCGCTTCTCATTTCGAGCTCTTTTCTGATTTTTCTCATTAGATTCAGGTGATGTCCGCGATAACCGTCGTGTCCAAAAACAGTAGATCCGATGACGGCAGTTCGTGAAGATTGGAAGAGTTGTTGTAGCAACGGAGTAGAAATCCTGTCTAGCATTTGTCCAGCGGGACGAGTAACGTGAAGTTCTTTCCCAGGAGCTCCCGCTAGATTTCTCAGGAGTTCTCGTGCTCCCGTCGCGCGTTTTCCTAATCGACGAGGAGGGGGCATCCCTTCACTTCACAATACACGCGTTCTCGGCAGCTTTCTCTTGTGTTTCAAGTACGTTCAGCACTTCCTTGGGATTCCAAAAGAATTCCGTCTTCGCACCGCTGTTTCGCACACACACCGCGCGCTCGCTGATGAGTCGAACGACGTCTTCCACATTCTGCAACGTGTCTCCGGGGCTGTTTCCTTCAATCGCATCTGTTCCTGTCAGAGGAATCGTGGCGCCAGAGATGCCTTCTCCGATGAATTGCATATCCGTCTTCCACGCCGTTCGAGTAATCGCGGAGAGTCCGTCTTGCGGCGTGTAGAATACGCTCTTCAAGTACACGTCTCCCGTGTGAATCGTGTTGCCGCACCACTCGAATCCGTACGCAATATTTTCCTGCGGTCCGACAAGAGCACAATTGGAATTAATCGCACTCGAATCGTACACGCGATTGAACGAATCGAAGAGGGATTTGTCTTCAAAGTCTCTACAGTTAGGTCCGACGCCGTACCACGGATTGCCTTGCACCCCAATGTAGGATTGTGATGTGTCCCCGTTCACGCCGACGGAGTAGTATCCGTACACGTCGCTCTGCGCACTACTACTCGAAATTTTGACCATCACCGGAGTGGCAAACGAGGGACTCCATTGGAGCGAGAGCGCGTTGGTCGCGTTCCGCGTGAGCGAGAGAATGTTTCCGCGCTCGAGGCTGTTGAGAATCGTGTACGCGTCTTCTTTGGTAGTTTGCACCGTAGCTACGGGCGTGCTATCCGGAATGTTAATCGTCTGCACCGTTCCGGAAGCGTCACTCGAAATGGGGACGTTCTCTCCCGAGAAGTTGACTCCATATCCTACGCGCCCTTGTCCATCATCCGTTCCGATGAGGCCGTTGAGGGGCAGGCTGTAGAAGGGACTCGTTTCCTCAATCGTACTCGTCTTTTCCACGAGAATGTTCACCACAGCTTCGGGTTCGCCATTCACGATGAATTCCATCTGAGGAGAATCGAAGTTAATGTCAATCGCTACATCGTAAATTCCGGGCCCGGGCAACAAGTATCCTTCCGGCGCCACATCGCTACCTTCGCGTTTCACGACCCAGTCTTGTCGATTCGTGAAGAAGTTGCTCAACCCATCTGTTTGATCCAAATAATAGTCGGGCGCGTCGAAGAAGGATATCTTGCTCGCGTATCGGTCGAAGTCAGTGAAGAAGTCGGGCGAGAATCGGTCTTGCATGAGGTGCGCACGGAAGCTCACGAGGGCAATCACATCTTCTTTCGTGAGACCACTCGGATAGGAGATTGCTCCGCCTGCGGCTTCCGTGGCGGCGATGTAATCACTAATGCGTAACGTCGTGAAGGGGGCGCACGCCGCGAGGTTACTATTTTGTCCGATAAAGAACTCGGTCTCGAGTACATCCGTCGCCGTCGTCGTGTTCGAACAATTTTCGCACGCTTCGGGCGCTATCGTGACAAAGAGTTCGTAGTGTCCTTCCGCGAGGTTCGTGGCCGCGAAGCCTACACTAACCTTGCTTCCCCCAATGGGTACAATGAGTTGCTTGCTCTGCGTGATCGCGTTAGCGTTTCCTTTAATCTTGTAGGAAACACTCACCTTCGTGTTCGTGGCACCGGGCGATTTATTCTCAATATTCACCACCATATTCACGTCCGCGTTCCCCGTCTTGTCTACGGATAAGGAAGCAATTCCAATGTCTGCCGGCCCAATGGGTTGAGACTCGAATCCGGAGAGTTGATTCTCCACCGGACACGTAAAGGGAGCGTTGGCTTCGATGAATTCTCGTAAGAGTTGAACCTTTTGAATGAGCGCAATCGAGAATTGGGTCGCGTCGCAGTAAATGTGAGAGGGGTTTCCATCCGAGTCCACTTGTCCGTTATCGCACGCGTAAGGAGAAATATCGTTGAAGTTCCATTCAAAGGCAATTTTGGGCGCGGCGTTGGCTCCCGTCTTTCCTGTTTTCTCGGAGAAGGTGTCGCAGGCCAAGGCAATCGGCGGCACTCCCGCGGAGATGAGTGACTCAGGAGTGAAAGAGTTGAATTGCACATGGAATCGCGTCCGAATGTCAAGTATTTCGTCCTGGGCTAATTCGCTCTTCCCCGGAACGTCGTTCTTGTATTTTTGTCCGTCTTTGTACACGTTTCGCTGTCCCGTAATGAGAAGATTTCGGAAGAGGCGATCGTTCACGAATTGAGAAATGTTTTCGAACGTCAAGTTGTAGGTTTCAATTCTCCCGGCAACCGCTTTGATCTGGTTGACTTTAGCCAGCGTCGCGGCTTCTTCGCTAATCACACGAATGTCCGCGTCGGGCGTGTTTTCGTTAGATCCGGTTTCTCCAGCGATAACACTCAATTCTTTGATGATGACATCATCCGCGACCACGACCGCGTTGAATTCTTCCGTGTCCGAAAACAAATAATCCACTATTCCGACGGCAAGG
The DNA here is from genome assembly GCA_964357115.1 of uncultured archaeon. Taxonomy (GTDB): domain Archaea; phylum Iainarchaeota; class Iainarchaeia; order Iainarchaeales; family VGJJ01; genus VGJJ01. The sequence continues at coordinate 5,930 of CAYHJZ010000045.1, forward strand.
GAAGTGACCACAAACGAGACGAGTGGGTTACCCGTTCCGAGGGAAATGGCTTGCGTGAGGGTGGTGAGTGCCTGTCCCGCTCCTGAGGCAAGGATTTGTTCTCCCACCGGTTCTTGCGGAGGAGCTTCATTGCCTGATTGTTGTTGATTCGGATCATCTAAAACCTTCGAATCTCCCGATCCGGCTGCCTGGAAGAGAACAGCAAATCCGGTGATTCCATTCGTGGTTCGAGGGGCAGCAGTGGATAAATCTCCCGGAAAGATAGGCCCAGGTGCTCCTTGAGAGGTTTCGCTGGACTCAATAGTGGTGCTCCCATCCGGGTTCTTCGTGACGGTGCTGCTTACTCCATTGTTCGATGAGGAAGAAGATGATGCCGCCGAACCGCCTGCGGGAGTTTTTTTCACATCGCCACCCAATAATCCTTTGTCTTCGTCCAACGCATTATTGAGTAATGTCGCGCCGGCGGCGAGGATTCCAGCCGAGAATCCTTTCTTCAAACTGTTAAAGAAATCCTTCTCGATTTCGACTACAATGTTCACGCGCGTCTCAGTGCAGTAATTATCCAATCGCGCCGTGTCAAATCCATCGTTCTCGTTCTGCGGATCGTCGTACACGTCAAACTCGTAGCGGTTGAGTTGAAAGCACGCGTTCGGATCTTTGATTCGGGCGCGAATAATCTTGTCTTGGAACGCAGTCTTGTTTTCCGCGCCTTGAATGTCCACGTAAATGGGGTATTGTCCCTGATCCAAGTCTCCGTCTCCGATTTCAATCGATTTCGTGTCGGTTCCTTGCAAGACAAACTCTTCCAACGCCAGCTCAACGTCGCTTGACAACGCAAACGTCACGGGAGCGCCGCATTCTTTGGTTTCAATGATAAGCGTGTCTTTCTTTCCCGGCTGCAAGTCCACGATTTCCTTATTGTACGACACACAGTCCTCGAGGTTCACGACCGTGAGTTGGGACTGAATCACATCTTGCAAAAGCTGAGGCTTTCCATCCAAGGGATTGGTGGCCTGGATCACAATGTCTACTTTCCCCTCACCCTTGATTCCGCCGTATGGAGTAAAGTCGATGCGTGCTATGAGCGTGTCCCCAGGGGCAATCGTAGGAAGCACATTCGCAAAGTATCCCGAGCGTACTTTCGCAGCGCCAATCGCACTAGGACTGGTTTGCTGGAACACACTCAGCGTGAGTTCACCAATTTCGCTGTCTTCCCAC
>CAYHJZ010000046.1:0-6722 GCA_964357115.1 uncultured archaeon
TTTCTCCACTATTTTTTCTTATGGAATTAGTTCGAGTATTTTTTCGAATCTCATGAATAACATTCCCATGAGCGTGGCATTTTCTTCCGTGCTCGCCCACGCGTCGCCGCTTGCGTATACTCCTGCGGTCTATGCGACGATTGTAGGATCGAATATTGGGGCATTCTTTACCCCGCTGGGCGCACTAGCTGGTATCATGTGGATGAGCATCCTCCGACAAAAGGGCGTGATGCTCTCCTATTCTACGTTTATTCGTTACGGCGTGCTGGTGGGAAGCGTATCACTTCTCGTTACTCTGGCGGTCTTAGGGATAGTGCTCTCCGCGGCCTAATTTTTCGCCACTTTATTCAAGAATTAGAAATACGAATGCGCCGGGGAGGATTTGAACCTCCGACCTCTCGATTATCAGTCGAGTGCTCTACCAGACTAAGCTACCAGCGCGCCCATTTCGTAGGGCGGGTCCGATGGACTATGTCGCGGATTTTCCTTTCGTCCAATCCGCAATAGGCCGTTCCTGCCCCTCGATGTCAAGAAAACGGCTTCAGAATCCTTTTAAAGGGCATCTTGTCCGGGGGGTTCTATAATCATTTCGAGCAGAGCCTTGCTATGCATTCCACTTACGCAGGTCTCCGCCTGGATTCTCCTGCCGTCCTCGCTCCCATGTCGGGAGTCTCCACGCTCCCCTTCCGTTTGCTGTGCAAAGAGCTCGGTGCCGGCCTCACGTTCACTGAATTTGCTTCCGCGATCGCGATTGCCCGAAACCTCGAGGGAAGAGCTTCCAATGCGAAGGTACTTGATCGCGTGACCACGGTGAAGGAAGAACACCCCGTCGGCGTGCAATTGTTTGCCCCTGAAGAGAAGGACTTGATTACTGCGATTGAATTCGTGGAAAAGGATTTTGATCTAGTGGACATTAACTTCGGGTGCCCTTCTCCCAAAATCACCGGTGGTGGGTGTGGGGCGTTTTTGTTGCAGTCCCCGGAGAAATTGATTTCCTTACTCAAAGCCGCGGTTTCGGTTTCGAGCAAACCGGTCACGTGCAAGTTGCGCATGGGGTGGAAAGAACCGGTTTTGCATTCGTTTGTTTCTAAAATTGAGGACGCGGGAGTGAAAGGTATTACCTTGCATGCACGCACCGCGCTGCAAGCCTACACCGGCACGGCGGATTGGGAATACATCAAAAAAATAAAGCAATTGATTTCTATCCCCCTAATTGGGAATGGGGATATTCACTCCGCGTCAGAAGTACACCAACGCATCGATCAAGGGTATTGCGACCTCGTCATGATCGGTCGGGCTGCGTGGAATCATCCAGGAATTTTTTCCGAAGTCGCAGGAAAACAAACCCTTCCTTTGGAAGAATTGTTGGAAAAGTATTTTGCGCTGTGTAAAAAGTACCCGATAACGGATTTGTCGGATGTGAAAGCGCAAGTGTCGGGAATGTTTTCCGGAATGCCCGGAGCGAAGAAAGTGCGCGTGGAAATGATGCAGGCTAAAGAAATGGAGACCGTGCGCAGCATCGCATTGGCCGCCGTGGCGTAAAAGGAGTGATGAAAAATGGAAGACTATACCAAAAAAACCATTGCGGCGTATGCCGTTAATCCCATAGGCTATGAGGAAAAAACACGAAGAAATATGGAAGGGTCTGTCACACCTCTGTTAGAAAAATTTTCCACCCTGCTTCCGGGAAAAAAAGTATTAGATATAGGATGTGGTCCCGGCGTTCACTTGGAATGGTTTAGAGAAAAAGGGTTCGACGCTATTGGGATTGATTTATCGGATTCATTCGTGCAGATGTGCTCAGACAAAGGATTGAACGTTCGTAAGATGGACATAGAGTACATTAATTTCTACCCTTATTCGTTTGATGGAATCTGGGCCGTGTCCTCTTTGCTTCACCTGCCGAAAGAAAAAATCCCCGCGGTAGTCAAAAAATGGAGTAAATTGCTGAAGTCCAATGGCCTACTTTTCGTTTCGGTCAAAGAGGGAAGTGGGGAAGGGTACAAAGAAGATGTGCTGAATGGAGGGAAACAGAAGTGGATGAGTTATTTCTCCGAAGAAGAATTGAAAAAACTCTTCAGCCCTTCCTTTGATGTTCTTGAAACCATTATATCTGGTGCCTCGAAAGATGAAAGACATATCAATATTTTCTTTCGAATTCGGAAATGAGTGGAAGAAGGACTTTGATTCGAAGGCCTCTTTCACTTCTATTTTTTCTCGGTTTTTTTTTCCCTTTGTTTTAATTTTTTTACAAATCGAATCCAATCAGCAGCGAGGCTTCGTTGGGTTCTACGCGGACGCGCGTGGATAACCACGTGTGGATTTTGAGCCCAGGGGAAGAAGAGACCACATTCTTAGCCGCGACTTCGGGAAACACAACAGGAGGAAAAATAATTCCTCCATTTTCTTGTTTTACGATCGTTTGCGTGGGTTCTCTCCATCGATCATCGTGCAATAAACACACGCAGTATTTTCGTTTCACGGCCTCGCGCACACCTAAATTGTTAGGGTCTTCGTGCGCCGACACAAATTTTTTTTCTTCTTCGTTGAGCACATATTCTCGCGTAATTCCACGAAGGTGAGATAGGTGGTGCACGATGTGCTTGATTTCGCGAGGGGTCTCCATATTCCTATATACGGGGTTGGGTCATTATAATTGCTATGCCGGAATCGCCTGAATTCAATGGAATGAATCAATCAGAGAAAGAGGCCACACGCGCTGCGTACGACGCATTAGCAGAACAAAAAAAGAAAGAATTCGAACAAAATTTTCACATTTTAGTTGAACCTTTGGCTCGTCTTTTTTTGAGTGAGGTGCGCGGCAAATGCATTGTAGACTTAGGTTCCGGTCCCGGCGTTCACGCGGATTATTTTCATCATCACGGCTTGGACGTCACGTGCGTCGATTACTCGGAAAAAATGCTCATGTATTGTAAGGCCAAAGGCCTCAAGGTTCGTCTGGTGGACATTGAAGAATTCACCATGCCCGATCGTACCATGGATGGGGTGTGGGCGTTCGCCTCCATTTCCCATTTGCGAAAAGTTTCGATCAGTACTATTTTGGATGCGATTTATCGTATGCTTAAACCGGGTGGAATTTTAGGATTGGGTTTATTTGAGGGTCATGGCGAGGGTTGGTGGGAAACATCTCCCGAGTTGAAGCGCTGGTTTAGTTATTTTTCGGATGAAGAAATTCGAAAATTTCTCGGCGATCGCTTTGAAGTAGTTCATTTTCGCCGCTCAGCCCCCGAAGGATTTTCCGTGATGCTGTTTTATGTTCTCCGGAAAAGGTGACTAGATTTTCTTAATTTCCCTAATTTTCTTCTCGAGGAGTCGATACCCATCTTTCCAGCTTTTTTTCTTTCGAGGATCAAATCCCATTTCAAGTAACATTTTTTCCGGGTGTTCGCTCCCTCCGTAGGATAGGAATTTCTCGTATCGTTTCACGAAGTCTTTTCCCTCGCGTTGATACTGTTCAAAGAACGCATACACGAGGAGTTGTCCGAAAGCGTACGCGTACACATAGAAAGGGGAGTGAAAGAAGTGCGGGATCACTAACCACTCGTGCGCCGACTTCTCGGGCATTTTCATTTTTTTTCCAAATTGAGTGCGCAGATTTTCTCGATAGGCTTCCGTGAGGTCGGGAATGGTTTTCCCCGCATGAATGAGATCGAAGGCGTCTTGCTCAAACAGACTGAAGAAGGCTTGTCGTTGTATCGTAGCATACGCGTCGTCGAGTTGGTGTCCGAGTAAATATTTTTTGACGTTTTCATCGCGAGTCTCACTCATCATTTTTTCACTAAGGAGCATTTCCGCGAACGTCGACGCGGTTTCCGCGAGAGGGAGCCCGGCGTGGTGGGTGAATAGGGTGCGTTCGCTCGCAAGGTGGTTATGCACCGCGTGCCCCAATTCGTGCGCGAGAGTAGAAACGTCTCGGAGTCGGCCACTCCAATTCATCATTACATAACTCGTTTCTCGTGGAGAGTGTCCCATGCAAAATGCCCCACTCTGTTTTCCCGGTCGTAGTTTCGCGTCGAGTCTTTTCTCTACTATTACGCGTTCGGCCTCTTTCCTGAATCGAGGGGAAAAGTCTTCCAACGTATTCATCACCGTCTTCTGCGCGTCCTCAAACGACCATTCACTTTTAGGCATGTCAAAGGGCGCGTACAAGTGATACCGCTCCAGCGGCACGTGGAGCTCCTTAGCTTTCCACGCGTGATAGTCTTGAAACACCTCGACTTCATTTTTGCACACGTTGAGAAATGCTTCCACCATCTCGTCGTCAAGATCGTTGGCTTTGTTTCTCATCGAAATAGGTTTCTCATACTTTCTCAGGGCAATCCCTTCATTCCACATGTCGAGCGCTGTGTTTCGATAAATTTCTCCGAGCACAGGCTGGTGTTCCGCGTATTTCTCCCAAAGTAAATCGTACGCTCTCTTTCGTGTTTCCGCGTGAGGATTAGAGAATTTGGCGCGGAGCTCTTCTTCGCTTATTTTTTGGATTTTTTCTTTCTCTGTTGAGTTTTTCCACTCGTACGTGAAGGCGTTCGTGATGACATCATAGAGCGTCACGAGCGCGTCTCCTCCCGTCGAGTCTTTGATGTTGATTATTTTCTCTTCCGCTTCCGAAAGGGTGTAGTGGCGGTATTTGTGCATCTCTTTCAGCGTGAAGGCGTACTCCTTGTTAGGAGGCAGTAACGCGTTCATTTTTTTTTCATCGAGGCTTTTCCACCACATGGAAAAAAAGAGTGTTTTGTTTCTCCACTGCATGGATTTTCTTCCCAATACGGATTCTCGCGTCTTGGCGTGCTCATCCTGCGTGTTTTGGGCGAAGGAGAGCGCCGCGTACGCTCCCGCGCGACTCATTTCGTTTCCCAAGGCTTCTTTTTCTTCCATTATTTCTTGAATGAGCGCCCGTGTCGCGTGGGGGAGTTTTTTTTGGTATTTTTGAAAGGCATCGACGCGGGCTTCGATGCGTTGCAGCGCGGCGTGAAAGGTTTTCTCGTTGGCGAAAAGGGGAGTGAGATCCCATTCGGGCGGTGTAGGGGCAGGCATTCCCTTACGATGAATTCATGTGTTATTAAGCCTTGTTTTTGAGTGCGTGTTTTTTATTCTCGGTTGCGTGTTTCGTGTCATGCATCATGCGGTAATTGGATATGGTTCTCTCATGAGTCGGGCTTCAGTAGGTCATTTTCGTTCGGTGAAGAAAGTGGAACCCGTGATCGTCAAGGGTTTTCGTCGCGTGTTTGATTTGACGATTCCCCATCATTCGGGGGACTGGTTGAACGTTCATGCATCTAAGAAGCACTATTTTAACGGCGTTCTTTTTCACGTGAGTGAGTATGATTTGCGTCGCATCAAGGAGCGTGAAGATGATTATGATTTTGTTTCCGCGTGGGCGCTGCATTACGATTCCGAGAAGCGCCTCGCGAAGGGTTTGTTAAGCGTCGACGATTGGGTGGGTCTGGATAAAGGAAAGCGTCTTCCTCAAAAGAATTATTTTATCGAGTGTCGAAAGGCCGCGTACGGATTAGGTGACGATTTTGGTCGAGAGTGGGATGAGACGACTTTTTTGTCGAATGGTCAAAAGGTCTCGACGTGGTTGAGGAAGAATCCCTCGTTTGCTAAACGATGATTCTTTTCCCTTTTTCTCTTAGTGCGTGTGCGTTTATTTTTTCTTGAATTCCAGGGCGCACGAATTGATACAGTATCGTTTTCCCGTTTGAGTGGGGCCATCCTCAAACACGTGTCCTAAGTGTCCGCCGCACTTTTTGCATACGACTTCAATGCGTCGCATGAAGAGGCCGCGGTCTTCTTTCAGTTCAATATTCTTAGTATTCGCCGCGTCATCGAAGCTTGGCCACCCTGTTCCAGAGTCGAATTTAGCGTTCGAGTCGAATAATTCGCTCCCGCACGCGGCGCAAGTGTACATTCCTTTCTCTTTATGGTTCACAAACTTTCCCGTGAAAGGAATCTCGGTTCCTTTTTCACGTAGGACGCGGTATTGTTCTTTCGTCAGCTTTCCTTTCCATTCATCATTAGGCGCGGGTTTTTTTTCGGTCATGGTTTTTTCCTTTTTTCTCATTTTTCTATTTATTTTTATTCTCAATTTTCCTTTCTTCTTTTCCTTTTTTTATACGTGACAACTTTTGAGGTTCTTTTTCATTAAGTATTTTTGATGGTATTCTTCAGCGGCATAGAACTCTTCCGCGGGAACGATTTGCGTGACAATTTTGTTTTTCCATTTCCCGCTTTTTTCTAGTTCCGTTTTGGAGGCTTCGGCTTCTTCGTGTTGTTTTTCGCTGTGATAAAAAATGACGCTCCGGTATTGGCTTCCAATATCTAATCCCTGCCGGTTGAGCGTGGTGGGGTTGTGATTGTTCCAGAATAACTCGAGGAGTGTAGCGTAGGAAACTTTCTTGGGATCGAACTCGATATGCACGACTTCCGCGTGTCCCGTGAACAAGTAGCATACTGCCTCGTAGGATGGGTTTTTGGTTCGCCCTCCCATGAAACCCACTTGAGTGCGAGTGACGCCAGGGGTGGTGCGGTAGAGTTCTTCGACTCCCCAAAAGCATCCGGCACCGAATGTGGCGAGCTCCGTTTTTGAAGAAGTTTTCGGGGTTATTGTCTTGGGTGTTGAGGTGTTGGGTTTAGCCATTCGTAAGGAATAGCGCGTCGCGCGTTTATAGGTTTTTTCCCGAATGCGTGAGAGGGAAGAG
>CAYHJZ010000047.1:0-6708 GCA_964357115.1 uncultured archaeon
AGGCCATTGAGTCGCGCCTCGCGTCGGTAGCGAAGTCCGATCGAAAAAAGGGTTCGGCGGAATGGAAGGACTCCGTTGAACTCACCCCGTCTCCTCCTTTGCTTCTTCCCGAGGGAAAATCGTCATGACCACAAATCCTACTGCGCCTGCGAATGAACCGTATTCCGTAATGGAAACGCCCTGCCCGCAGTGTCATCACTCGATTCGCATTGTTCAACTCGTGGAATCCATTCCCTTGTTTGGGAAGATCATGCTCCAGTCCCTCTCCTGCGGTCACTGCGGCTTGAAGTGGTCGGATGTCATGAGTCTCGAGTTCAGAGAACCCATTGGTTTTGAAGTCCGAATCACGGTGGAATCGGATTTGAATACGAAACTCGTACGTAATTCTTCCGGCACGGTCGAGATTCCCGAGTTGGGTGTCACCATCGAACCCGGCTCGTTTGCGGAAGGTTTTTTCACTAACATGGAAGGATTGTTAGAGCGCGTGGAAGGTATTTTGAAAATGCTCGCGGGGGAAGGAGTGGGAGAGCACTCAATGGCCGCGCGGGAACGAATGGTTGAATTAGAAAAGTGCCGCTCGGGAAAAATGCCCTTTACGGTGCGTGTACTCGACCCCCTGGGCGGGAGTGCGTTGATTGGGGAAAAAGTAAAACGCTTTTCGTTGACTCCGGAAGAAGTGTCCCGTTTGAAGCGAGGCGTGAGCATCGCTTAGTCTTTTTCTTTCGTCTTCCACGATTTTCGCGTCGCGTGATCCCCACTCTCGTTGCGCGTGTGCTTAGCAATAATACTCGCCGCCCCGACGCTGGGTTCTATGTCATCCGCTTTTTCTTGAAAAACAATTCCCTTCATTCCTTTTTGTAAGGGTCTTCCGTCCGCAATCGTAATACTTTGGGGAAAGAATACTTGCGCGAGCTCGTGCATTTTTTTCATGGCTTCGGCTTCGATCGTGTTGAGTGTGAATCCTTTTCCGCGCAACGTGTCAATCGTTTCCGCGTTGAAAGAAATACTCATGTTCATGAGGCTGTCTTTCGTCGCGTGCGCGTACGCTTTTGTGATATCACTTGTTTTTTTAGAGTCGCGGAGTTTTCTCAACGCATTCCGCTGACCCACGACGCCTCCGATGACAAGCGGTCCCGTGTTTTCTCCCCGTCCCGTTTCATCGATTCCCAACACGAGTTCGTCGTGCGCGCTGCCCATCCACTGAATAATTTTTTCTTCCACCGCTTCTTCCACCAGTGCGCTTTTTCCCTGCACCACAATCTTTCCACTCGTGTACACGGTGACGTTCGCCTCTCCTACCTTGTGTCGCGCCAGCTCATACGCCGAGGGTGAGGGCAAGGAAGGATATTCCTGCAGCGCTTTCACAATATCCTTGGCTTCCTTGGGAGTAAAGGAGAGAGTCAGAACCATGCTTCTTTGGAAGAATTTGTTCTTTATAATTCGCCGTTTTCGACCGGCGGTACCGATAAACGGGTAACCTACGGTTACCCCTAACAAACAAAAAATTTACCCCACTTTTTTAATTAAATAAAGTGCACGTTCAGACGTGAGTTAATTCATCATCCTTGCGTCAGGTGGGGTTTACGTCATCACCACGTGCAATAAGGTTGAGCGCCCCTTCTCTTTGAAAAGGAATGCTTTTTCTCCTAACCATTCGTGCTTAATCGAAGGCTCTCGTGAGGGAGACGTACGATAGAATAGCCGCGAGGGAGAGATCCACCACCACTACCGTCATGAGGAGGGGTTGCATTTCGTCAAAAATCGCGGGACTAAAATTGAGCCATTCGAGCGCAGAGGATAAGGAATACGCGAACCCGAGCAACATCGCAAATGAGAGAATGATCCAGTACGCCCGGCTCTCGCTCGCTCCCGGAATCGTTTTCCACGCGTAAAAAAACCCTCCCAAGAAGAATGCCATCGCGGCGGCATCCAACAATGCAATAATCTCGTTCATGGTTATCGCTTTCTCCCGGAAAGTGTTTCCATTTTTCGTTGCAGGAAGGATTGATCATCGTAGTTCTTTTTCGCCCAGAGAAAAAACAATACTCCCGCGAGCACGATGCTCACGTGTTCAACGATGTTCCACCACGCCGCTTCGTGAAATGCTTCCATGGTGGTCGCGGCTAATCCAATAATGATCAGAACATATCCCCAAAAGAAAGAAGTGAGTTTGCGGCTCGTGCGAATGTCCATGAGCGCGGGAATGAATCCCAACACTGCGATGAGGAGCACCATTCCTTCCGCCACTTCAAAAACAGCCATTCGGTAGGGACGCGGTTCGAGTATAAAAGAAATCATGCACACGGGAGGATTCGAACCTCCGAAGGCACTAAGCCACTGCGACCTGAACGCAGCCCCTTAGACCGCTTGGGTACGTGTGCAAGAAACAAAGATGGTAGAAAGAGGTCATTTAAACCCGTTTTATTTCTCGGTAATTTTCCACACCCACAGTTCTTCGAATGCGAGTTTCTGCGTCGCAATAATAGTTCCTTTCAGGTTTTTTTCTTCGAGTATTTTTTCCGTGGTTCGTTTTCCATTCAATGAGGTTTGGAGTAAATAGCACGCGCCGTTTTTGGCAAGGTGATGCGGCATTTGATTGAGGAACGCGTCAATGATTTCTCTCCCTTTCTTTCCTCCGTCGACTTCTTTCCATTGAATTTTTTCCGAGGGAACATAAGGGGGGTTGAACACAATGATGTCAAACGTTTCACGTGCGAGGGCTTCGAATAAATGCGATTCCACCAAATGAATACGCGCGCTGGGGAAATACTTTTCGAATAATTTTTTCGTTGTTTCAAGCGCATGAGGGTTTTGGTCCACGCTCCAAATTTCGGCGGCACCGTTAATGGCAAGGGCTGCGCTTTGGATCCCGCTCCCGCAACCCATGTCAACACATTTTTTTCCCGTAACGTTGGGGAGGTGTTCGGCGAGCAACCACGAGTCTTCTGCGGGAGCGTACCCGTTCTTCGGGGCGTTAAACGTGAGGTCGTGGAGATTCATACGTTTCATTTTCACTTTGGTCTTTTTCTAAATAGCGCCCCCACTGGGATTTGAACCCAGGTCAAGGGCTCCGGAAGCCCTTATGCTATCCAGGCTACACCATGGAGGCGGTAAAATAATGAAATGCACGGAGGAGGATTCGAACCTCCGAAGGCACTAAGCCACCAGGGCCTAAACCTGGCCCCTTAGACCGCTTGGGTATCCGTGCAGGCGCACTATTGTGGGGTTGAAACCCATATAAACTCGTTCGCGTTGCGTGAAATTAGGTTTGTTCTCGCATGAATCGTACGATTAAACTCCTCATTCTCGCCGATGTATTTGCGGTCACCGGTTTTGGTTTGATTGATCCTATTCTCGCCATTTTCATTAAAGAAAACTTAGTCGGGGGAACTATTTTTGCGGCGGGACTCGCTTCTACGCTTTTCTTAGTCACCAAGTGTCTGATTCAGTTGCCCTTTTCGAAGTACGTGGATACGCATCAACACAAGCGCCGCTGGTTGATCGTGGGATCCTTCCTCAATGCACTCGTTCCTATCATTTACATTTTTGCCACGACCATTGATCATGTGTACTTCGCCCAAATTGTTTTAGGTGTAGGTTCGGGTTTGGTTTTTCCCACGTGGTTGAGCTTGTGGTCCACGCACCTCGATAAGAAGCACGAAGCGTTTGAGTGGAGTTTGTATTCCACGTTAACGGGAGTGGGAGCCGCCATCGTAGCAAGTATTGGGGCGTATGTCGCCGATATCTTTGGCTTTCAAATCACGTTTATGCTCGTAAGCGTGCTCGCGTTAACGGGTTGTGCGATCTTGTTTGGTTTGAATGAAGAGAAGCGTGCGCGTTCTTCTCCCCTCATTCACGTTGCCGTGCAGAAGCATCGGAAGCTCACACATCATCGTCGGCATGGAAACTTCTTGCGTTGAGAACGAGAATTCTTTCTCTGTTTATTTTATTTTTTGGTGGAAAACTATTTCTAGTCTCGTTCGTGTTTGATGATTTCCCCAAAGTTTATTTTTTCTCTTCGTTCGGGGGGATCATCCTCGAGACTTTTTCGAACACTGGCTTCCGTTTCTGAGGACCATTTTTTGGGCTGCAATTCCGGTCGTCCGCTGCTTGCGTTGGGGACGCCTTTGAATAGGGCGTCAAAGTTTCCTTCAAAGAATCCGGCTCCTCCATTCTCTGTCGGCATGGCACTGCGTGGGCTTCCATTGCTTCGTCCGCGTAAGAAGAAGAATCCTCCTACTAGCGCGACTAAAACAATCAATCCAATAGCCGGTACTGCGCCTCCGCTAGCGAGTCCAGTAAATGGAGAGTCCGTCTGCACGACCACGTCGTCGTTGGTTTCTTCTGTCACCGTGGTAGTTTCCTTAGCGCTTGCGAAGGGATTTTTGATCGTGCGTTCGAGTTCGCTTTCCACGTGCGTGGTGCGTCCTTGGAGTTCGGATACGCTTCCTTGTTGCTGGTTGAGTTGTCCTTGCAGTTCATTCACTTGGTTTCTCAGCGAATCGTTTTCATTCTGCGCGGAATCGAGTTGTCCTTGCAATCCGGAAATAGTTTGGTTTTGTTCTTCCACTATTTTCTCCGCATTCACGAGGCGTTGTTCCACGTCCACTTGATTGGCAATAATTTCTTCCACGTTCGCGAAGGCACTGGCTTCGATTTCGAGGGTTTGCGACCCTTCATTGCTTCCTTGGGGGCTAACCGTGAATCCGTGTGTTCCGCTCGCGAGTCCCGTGTGGGTGAGCGTGAGTAAGAGTCCCGCGTTTGTCGACGGCTGCGTATCCACCACATAACATGCGGAGATTATTCCTATTCCTTCCGGTTGCAGAATGCATTGTCCTGAAGGGTAGGCAATAGCCAGTGCCTTTCCTCCTAAGGAAAGGGTAGCGCTCGTGAAGTCATCCGTCGAGGGAAGCGTGGTCGAGAGCGTGAAGGGGGTGTATTCCGACACGTGGAGAGGTCCGTTGATTTGAATTTCGGCCCACGCGTAGGGCGTGAGGGCGATGAGTAATAGTAATAGTGTCAGGGGTCGGTTCATGGTTCTTGAACGTCGCCGGCTTTTATAAGCCTTTTTTGATGCATTCTAGTAATAGCGAGGATAGTCCCGTAGTGTAACGGCATCACACGACCTTCACACGGTCGAGACGGCGGTTCAACTCCGCCCGGGACTACTTAGTTACTTTTTTTCTTTTTTCATTCGCATCCCAATAATCCCGTTAGTTTCTCTTGACTCTGCACGCCGGCATACACGCGTTCTCCAATCACTAAGCTGGGGGTGGTTTTGATTTGGTAGTCTCTCACGAGCAAGTCAATCGTGGAAATCCCTCCATTCACGGGAAAAGCGAATATTTGGATGGGTTGTTCGCACGTGTCGCGAATCGTATCGAGTATCTTGGCTTGGACCGCACAATCCGTACACATCGTGTGGTCGGGGAAGAAATACAGGATGGGATGTTTGAGCTTCGTGGAGTCGGGGCATTTTTGTTCGAATTTTTTTAGTGTAAAGAAGAGTTGCGCGTTCGCGGATTGGAATCGTTCACGAATCGTTTCGAAATCATTCGATAATAGGTTTTGACTCGCCGCGTCTAACTCCGAAAGTAAAGGGAATAATTGCTCGTTTTGGAGTTGAATATGATTCCCGAGCACGCTGCAGTATCGTTGCGTATCTCCCGTGCTTTCAACATAATCCAGATACGTTTGTGTCGCATTCTCCTGCGCAATCACGGCGTCGATTTGCGTAAGGAGTTGAGCAGTGCGCTGCCCTTCAAAAGTGAATGAAAATCCAATCCACGCCCCCACGATAAGAAGTGTGAGCAGCGCGGCGCGTGCGTAAATGTTTACCATTTTTGTCTTCCCCCTACTACAATTTTAGCGAGCGTGAAGAATTGCACCGAGATGATGAAGAACCCGTACACGGTGATGAAAATAATGAGGCTCGGAATCGATTTCCAGTCGAACTTGGCTTTAGCGATGTGAATACCCATTCCGAGTAGCACGAGCCACAAGAGCATGAGCATCCAATACATGATTCCGGTTCCCGTCACGTACCACGCGGGCACAATCACGTGTTCGAATCCAATCGAGGCAATCGAGAAATACGTTTGAACGTACTGCAGGCCAATATCCTTGATCATTCTCAAAATCATGAAGACAAAAATCACCGAACTCCCTTCGAGAATAAGTCGTTGCGGAAAAAAGTAATAGAAGAATGATTTTTTCGGCGAGAACAAGTGCTTTTGGTACTTGAACATGGTTTGCCAACTTCCGTAACTCCAGCGGTTGCGTTGCTTCCAGAGCGCGGGAAGCGTTTCCGGTACGTCCGTGTACACTTGCATGTGCGCATCCACGCGAACACGGTATCCTAACTCGTGCAAGTGGAACGTGATCTCCATGTCTTCCGTGATGTTCTGTTCATCATACCCGCCCGCTTCATCCAGGGCTTTTTTTCGATACACGGATAAGGGTCCCGGCGTCACGTACACGGCGTCGTGGTACGAGAGCATGTTGTTGTGCAACCCAAACGAGAGGAAGTATTCTAACTCTTGAATGCGTTGCAACCAGCCGTGATTGTTGTTCACGCGCACGATCGCCGCAACTGCCCCTACTTTTTCATCGTGAACAAAATGAGGAATCGCATGCAGCAGTGCGTCTTTCTTTGGGTACGCGTCCCCATCAATGACAGCGACAAATTCTCCTTTCACGAGCTTGAGT